>JAEDMI010000044.1 GCA_016303085.1 Acetatifactor sp. | reverse complement strand
ATATCACATGCAACCAACAGCGATTTCTTTCCCTTTGTTTTTAACTTTCCGGCAATTTTCGCGGTTGCCGTTGTTTTACCGGCACCCTGAAGACCTGCCATCATGATAACGGTAATCGCCTTGCCGGGCTGCATGGCAATCTCGGTAGTTTCACTGCCCATAAGGGCAATCATTTCTTCGTTTACAATCTTGATGACCATCTGACCGGGATTTAAACCGTTCATCACGTCCTGACCGATTGCACGCTCCTCAACGGACTTGACAAACTGCTTCACCACCTTAAAGTTCACATCTGCTTCCAGCAGTGCCATCTTTACTTCTTTTAACGCAGCTTTTACGTCTTCTTCCGTAAGGCGTCCCTTGCTCCGCAGGTTCTTAAACACATTTTGCAGTTTTTCCGTTAAGCTCTCAAATGCCACCTGTGACTCCTCTGCTAAAATCCGATATCTTTAATCTCACTTATCAGTCCTGTTATCTATCCGTTATTTTTGTACAGCTGCAAATGTCTACAACTCCTTCAAAAGTTCCCCGGACAGTACTGCGATGCGCTGTAATCTGCTTTCCTCGGACTGTTCTCCGGGCTGTTGCATCCGTTTTTGGTCTTGATTCTTCTGCTCTGTTACCTGCCTGACTTCTTCATCCGCAGCCTTTAAAGACACTTCACCGCCGGCAAGACTTTGAATTTCCTTAACTGTTTCTTTTGCCTTTGCAAAGCGCTCCACAAGATGCAGCTTGCTCTCGTATTCCTGAAGAATCCTATCGCATCTTTTAATCAAATCGTGTACGCCCTGTCTGCTGATACCCTGTTCCTCCGCAATCTCGCTGAGAGAGAGATCATTATATACCGCATCCTCGTACACTCTGCGCTGATGCTCCGTCAACAGTTCCCCGTAAAAATCAAACAACATTGTCTGTTCATAAAGCTTATCCATTTACTCAAGACCTCTGCAAACACTTTATCAGCCTTGTGTATCTTACTACACAAAGTTGAAGGTGTCAAGTATTTTTTCTTGACACTTACAGTCTCTCGCTGAATATGCTCTTATATCCTTCCCCGAAAATTTCCGTTGCACTGGTAACAATCAGAAATGAAGCCGGGTCTTCTTCCCTGACGATTTCCTCTGCCTTGGGAGACAACTGCTTTTTGATAACGCACATAATCACGTTTTTGCTCTTCCCGCTGTAGGCTCCGCTTCCGGAAATGTGTGTTGCACCGATATCCAAATCCTCCAGCAGCCTCTTTGTAATTGCATCATACTTATCACTGATAATAAACATCAGCTTTGCACCGTCACGTCCGTACAAAACAACATCCAGTAAAACAGAGTTGATGACTACCACTACTCCCGCATACAGAGCCACATCAATATCCTTAAACACAAACGCAGACATGGTAACGATAATCGCATCTGTAATTAGGAACAATGAGCCTGTCTTCAAATGCGGGAACTTCAGTCGCAAAAGTTTTACGATAATATCCGTTCCGCCGGTAGTTGCTCCCGCTTTAAAAACCAGTCCCAACCCCACCGCCATCAGAGAGCCACCCACCAATGCCGCCAGAAATGGGTCTGCCGTTACAGCTCCGATAGGAGCAAGCAGATTGACAAACAGGGAAGTCATAGCCGTACAGTACATGGTAGACATGATAAAGCGTAGTCCAAACTTCCATGTCCCGATTGCCAAAATTGGGATATTAATGATTAACAACCATGTACCGGTAGCCAGTCCCGTAAGACGGTTCAATATAATCGCAATACCTGTTACACCGCCGGGTGCCAACGAATTCGGGTCCAGGAAGAAACTGACCGCCACCGAATACAAAAATGCCGCTATGGTAATAATTACATAATCCAATATCCGGCGCTTAACCGATTTCCTCTCCTCATACCAAATTTCATTCTGTTGCTCCTTTGTCATTGTCATACTGCTTCCCTCTTTCCTTTCAGTCAAATCCGAACATAAAGCCAAAAATCCGCATACTTATAATATGCGGATTTTATCGGTGAAACATTTCACTTCTTTTCAATTTTAAAATAAAACTTTGAGAATATTTTATATTACCGCAGCCACCTGCTTCGGTTGATAACCTTCCTTTTCCAGCGCTTCCATAATCTGGTTCTTATGCTCGGTTCCGAAAGCCTCCAGCGTAATCTTCAATTCCACCGCTGCATTTCTGTTGATGGAAACAAACTGATTGTGCTCCAGTTTGATAACATTTCCGTTGACCCCGGCAATGATTCCGGATACACGGCAAAGTTCGCCGGGCTTGTCGGGAAGAAGTACGGAGACCGTAAAAATTCTGTCCCTTAAAATCAGCCCCTGTTGTACCACGGAAGACATGGTAATCACATCCATGTTGCCACCGCTTAAGATAGAAACAATCTTCTTATCCTTCACATCGAGATGCTTCAGGGCTGCTACCGTCAACAACCCCGAATTTTCCACCACCATCTTATGATTCTCAACCATATCCAGGAATGCGCCCACCAGTTCCTTGTCCTCCACGGTGATGACGCCGTCCAGATTCTTTTTTATGTACGGGAAAAGTTTTCCTCCGGGAGTCTTTACGGCTGTACCGTCGGCAATGGTATTCACTTTCGGAAGCGTTATCACCTTATCTGCTTCAAGAGATGCCTGCATACAGTTTGCTCCCGCAGGCTCCACTCCGATGACTTTTATCTTGGGATTCAACAGCTTCGCCAGAGTGGAAACACCGGTTGCCAAACCGCCTCCGCCGATTGGCACCAGGATATAGTCTACCAACGGAAGCTCCTTAACAATTTCCATGGCGATGGTTCCCTGACCTGTGGCAACCGCCAAATCATCAAAGGGATGAATAAAGGTATAACCATGCTTCTCCGCCAGTTCGTAAGCTTTTGCACAGGCTTCATCGTACACATCTCCGTAAAGAACCACCTCAGCGCCGTAGCCCTTGGTGCGGTTTACCTTCATCAGGGGTGTCGTAGTTGGCATGACAATAGTTGACTTTGCACCGTAGCACTTTGCTGCGTAAGCAACACCCTGTGCATGATTTCCCGCAGAGGCGGTAATCAGTCCTTTCGCCCTCTCCTCCTCTGTAAGCGTACTCATCTTATAGTAGGCACCGCGTACCTTATACGCTCCCGTAAACTGCATGTTCTCAGGCTTTAAGTAAACTTTATTCCCTGTCTGGGCACTCAGAAAATCACTGAAAATCAGCTTTGTCTCAAGCGTCACATTCCTGACAATCTCTGCTGCTTCTTCAAATTTTTCCAGTGTCAACATCTTCTCTTCCATTTTGTCGCGCCTTCCTCTTTTTCCGTTATCATACAAAGAATCCTCTTTCTTACACTTCAAACAGCGCATTCACAAACTCATCCGAGTCGAATTTCTGTAAATCCTCAATAGTCTCTCCCACACCGATATATTTTACGGGCACTTTCAGTTCGGACTGGATAGCCACTGCAATGCCTCCCTTTGCCGTGCCATCCATCTTTGTCAGGATGATGCCTGTAAGGTCCGCCACATCTCCGAATTCTCTGGCCTGCACCAGTGCATTCTGTCCCGTGGTGCTGTCCAGCACAATCAGGTTTTCCCTGTGTGCATCGGGAAACTCCCTGTCAATGATACGGTTCATCTTTCGCAGTTCTTCCATCAGATTCTTCTTGTTGTGAAGACGCCCTGCCGTGTCAATCAGCAGCACATCTACGCCTCTCGCTTTTGCTGCGCTCACCGCGTCAAAAACAACGCTGGCCGGGTCTGCGCCCTCGTTGCCTCCCACCATGGGGACATCGGCGCGCCTTGCCCACTCCCCAAGCTGTTCGCCCGCCGCCGCACGGAAGGTATCTGCCGCAGCAATCAGCACTTTTTTCCCTTCCTCTTTCAGCTTGCCCGCAAGCTTTCCCACAGATGTGGTCTTTCCAACACCATTGACACCAATAACCATAATAACAGACTGCTTTTTTTCAAAATCATAGGCCGTATCATCCACCCGCATTTGTTCCTTGATTCCGTCAATCAAAAGCTGCTTACACTCCGACGGCTCCTTGATATGGTTTTCCTTCACCTGACTCTTCAGGCGTTCAATGATATCCGTGGTTGCCTTCACACCGATATCACCCATAATCAGGATTTCCTCCAATTCCTCATAGAAATCCTCATCAATTGCCGAAAAGCCGCTGAAAACAGAATCAATTCCCCGGACAATGTTATCTCTTGTCTTAGTCAGACCCTCTTTCAGTCTGGCAAAAAAGCCCTTCTTCTCCTCGCTCATACGCCGTCCTCTCCCTCTTACCGGTCGAAACTGTTAATCTGTCAAATCCTTATCAATCAGGTTGACGCTGACAAGGGTCGATACACCCTTCTCCTGCATGGTGATACCATAGAGACGATCCACCTGTTCCATGGTGCCTCTTCTATGTGTGATGACAATGAACTGTGTGTTCTTTGTCAGCTTATGTAGATACTTTGCAAAGCGACCCACGTTAGAATCGTCCAGCGCCGCTTCAATTTCATCCAGCAGACAGAAAGGGGAAGGCTTCAGATTCTGGATGGCAAACAGCAGGGAAATCGCGGTCAGTGCTTTCTCTCCGCCGGACAACTGCATCATATTCTGCAGTTTCTTTCCCGGGGGCTGTGCAATAATACGGATTCCCGCCTCCAGAATATCCTCGTCCTCCATCAGTTCCAGCGTACCCTTGCCGCCGCCGAACAGCTCCTTAAACACCTTGTCAAACTCTCTGTTGATTTCGGCAAACTTCTCGGCAAACTGTTTTCTCATGGCAGTATCCAGTTCCTGGATAATGCCCTCCAGCGTCTTTTCCGCCTCAACCAAATCATCATGCTGGTTTTTCATGAAGGTATATCTTTCCATCAGGTTCTTGTAATCCTCGATGGCATTGACATTTACATCTCACAGCTTCTTTATCTGATCCTTCAGGGAAGAGATTTCCCTCTTCATGGAGGACAAATCCGTCATGCTCTCATCCCGAATGGCAGCTGCATCGCTGAGGGTGATTTCATACTCATCCCACATGTAATTTATCTGAGTCTCCAGATTTTCCTCCAGCTTTTCCTTCTGGGCATTCAGACGATAAACCTCCTTATCCAGGGCGGCCATCTTTTCTGACATCTCCTCGCGGCTTTGGAAGAAATTCTTCTGCTTTGCGGAAAGTTCTTCCCTGCGGGTCATGCTTTCTTTCAGTTTGCCCTCTGATTCATTCTGGGCATCGTAGGATGCAGCGATAGTCTTTTCTATTTCTTCAATGTTCTGTTTCTTCTGCTCTACAGTTCTGCGGTTTTCCTCCAGAGCATCCATGATTTCAGCCAGTTCTGCCCGGGAACGTCCGATTTCCTCGTCGATACGGTCTACGTTGGCCTGTTTGAAGCCCTGTGTCTGCCGCATCTTCTCCACCTTCATCTCCCACTCGGATACAAGGGCAGATGCTTCCGTCTCCTGTTTTCTCTGCTCTTCCAGTTCATTCTGGAACTGTACAATCTGCTCTTGGGTACTTTTCTCCAAAGCTTCGCTGTCGGCCAGCTCTCGCTGAGTAGATTCCTTCTCATTTTTAATCTCAAAAATCTTGCCTTCGATTTCCTGCTCTTCCAGCTTTAAGGAAGCCTTGGTCTCACCTTCCTCTTCCATACGTTCTCTCGCCTGACTGATATTCAGCCTTGCGGTATTCTGCTCGATGGACTTCTTCTGAATGTCTGTCTTCAGCGCCTCCAACTCCATACGCATCTTGTTGCGTTTCGACTTGGTTTCGTCAATGTCGCGATTGACCTCGTCAATAACCGCCAAAAGCTTCTTCACGCTCTTTTCCAGTTCGTCAATTTCACGCCGTCTGCCCAGAAGATTGCTGTTGTTTTTAAAAGCACCGCCGCTGATGGCACCGCCGGGCACCAGAAGTTCACCCTCCAGCGTCACCATACGAATACCGTAATCATACTTTCTTGCAATCTTTACTGCATTGTCCACGTTATCTACCACCACAATGCGGCCCAACATTGCCTTTGCCACATTGCGGTACTTATTGTCTATATTGACAAGCTCATCGGCCATTCCGATGACACCCTTTTCCGAAAGGGATTCCGGATTCTTGAATTCCTGAGGATTTGTGATGCTGGTTAAAGGCAGGAAAGTGGCACGTCCCAGCTTGTTTTCCTTCAGAAACCGTATCATCTTCTTGGCAGTCTCCTCATCATCGGTGACAATATTTTGGATATTTCCGCCCAAAGCAGTCTCAATAGCGGTTTCATATTTCTTCTCCACCTTGATGATGTCAGCCACAACGCCGATGATGCCGGGATTCTTCTCCTTCTGCTCCATCACCTTTTTAACGCTGCCGCCGTAGCCCTCGTACCTCTCGGTCAGGTTGGATAACGCCTCCAATTTGGACTTTTCCATATGATAAGCGCTCTGCGTCTCGCGCAGCTTACTGTCCTTTTTCGCCAGCGCCTCCCTGATGTCTCCAAGCTCCAGCTCCGTAGCTGCCTCCTGCTCCGTCATTTTGCGCAACTCTTCCGTCACGGCCTCGAACTCTGCTTCCAGCTTCTTTAAGTTTTCTTCCCTTGCAGCTTCGTCAGACTTTGCACGCAACAGGCGGGAGTTCAGTTCCGCCTTTCGGATGTTCACCTGCTCCATCATGGTGTCGAAACGCCCCATCTTGGACTTGATGGTAGCTCTCTGGTTCAGTTCACCGATAATGGTATTTTTTCCGGCTTCAATGGCATTATTCAGTTCCGCAATCTTCGTCTGAATTTCATCCAGCTTTGCCTTCTCGGCCTCTGCGGTAGCCACGATTTCCTGTACCTGACTGTCCGTGGCACTCTTCTCATTTAAAATGCCCTCTTTGTCCTTTTCTTTGGAAGCAATTTCCTCCTCCAGAGCGGTACGGCGATTGCTTAAATGAGTCTCACTTCCCTTTGCGGAGTTTATCTGCTCCTTCAGGACATTCATTTCGCCTTCCAGTTTCCCCCGCATCAGCCCGGTATCCGTCACCGTATTTCTCGCCTGTTCGATTGCCGCCTCCAGACTCTCTATCTCCGCCTGAATACGCTCATATTCCTCCTTGATTCCCTCGTACTTCTCACCGGTCTCGGAAAGTTCTCCGCTGGCGAGGCTGTACTTCTCCTCCAGCTGTTTCAGTTGCTCACGAAGACGGTTGTTCTCCAAAAGGAACACATTTACATCCAGCGTTTTTAATTCTTCCTTCTTGCGCAGATAGACCTTAGCCACCTCAGACTGACGCTCCAGGGGGCCAATCTGCTTCTCCAGTTCGGAGAGAATATCGTTCACGCGCACCAGATTCTGCTTCTCGTTCTCCAGTTTCGTTTGAGCGGCAGTCTTACGGCGTTTGAATTTCACGATACCCGCAGCCTCGTCAAAAAGTTCGCGTCTCTCCTCAGGTTTTCCGCTCAAAATTTTATCAATCTGTCCCTGTCCGATGATGGAATAGCCTTCCTTGCCGATACCGGTATCGTAAAAAAGTTCATTGACATCCTTCAGACGGCAGGGGCTTCCGTTAATCAGATATTCACTTTCTCCGGAACGGTAAATACGCCTTGCCACCGTCACTTCATCAAAGTCAATGGCGAGCTGATGGTCCGCGTTATCCAGTGTGATGGCAACGTAAGCATAGCTCAAGGGCTTTCTGTTCTCTGTCCCCGAGAAAATGACATCCTGCATGCTTGCACCGCGAAGCTGTTTGACCCGCTGCTCACCAAGAACCCAGCGAACAGCATCGGCAACATTACTCTTGCCGCTCCCATTGGGGCCAACGATACCCGTGATGCCGTTGTGAAACTGAAAAGTTATCTTGTTTGCAAATGATTTAAATCCCTGTACCTCAATACTTTTTAAATACATATCCTCTATCCCTCAAAAGCAGAAGCGCCTTATACGCCGCTTGCTGCTCTGCCGCTTTTTTTGTTCTTCCCGTGCCTTCTCCCAGACATTCGTCCTCCATAAACACCGAGACTCTGAATGACTTATTGTGCTCAGGTCCGCTCTCCTCAAGCAGTTCATATCTGAAATCCTTCTTCAGTTTTCCCTGAATCAGCTCCTGAAGATTACTCTTGCTGTCATAAAACAGTTGTTTATCCTCCAAATCGGACAGAATGAATCTGTCGATAAACGCCTTTGCATGCTCCATGCCTCCGTCCAGATAAATCGCTCCCGTGACAGCCTCCATGGCATCGGAAATAATGCTGTCCCGCTCACGCCCACCGGTGGCTTCCTCACCTTTTCCGAGAAGCATGAATTTGCCAAGTTCCAAATCTCTTGCGCAGAAAGCCAGCGAGGGCTCGCAGACCATAGATGCCCGCATTTTTGTCAACTCTCCCTCCGAAAGCTCCGGATGCTCCCGAAACAGAAAAGCACTGGAAACAAGCTCCAGAACCGCATCACCCAAAAACTCCAGGCGCTCATAATCTCCCGCCCTGTTTATCTTTTGCTCATTGGTAAATGAACTGTGGGTCAACGCCTGTTTCAGCAGAGCAATGTTTTGAAACCTGTATCCGATTCTGTCCTCCAGATTCTTCAAGGTATATTCTTCCAACATTTTTTCCTCTTTTCAAAACAAAGAGCAGTACGCTTTGCGGACTGCTCTTAATGAAATCTGATATTACGAGCCTTTGCTTAATTTATCTCACTCTTGATTAGCTCTACAGCTTCCTCAACGTTTGTAATCTTTTCGGCTTTCTCCGCCGGAATCTCAATGTCAAATTCCTCTTCAATGCCCATGATAATCTGAAATACATCCAGGGAATCTGCACCCAGGTCATCACGGAAAGTCGTTTCCATGGTGATTTCATCGGGGTCCACATTCAAAACTTCGGCAATTACCTTCTTTAATTTTTCAAATTCCATAATGTTTTCTCTCCTTAATCTTCCAGAACAATCTGTTCCTTGATTTTTTCATTTATATTCTGTTCCTTAAATGCAATGCATTGAAGAATAGAATGTCGAATTTCAATAGCTTTACTGCTTCCGTGGGTCTTTACGACCAAACCGTTCAGGCCAAGCAGCGGCGCTCCTCCATATTCCTCGGTGCTGAAACCTTTCAGAGTCTTTTTCAGCGCCGGTTTCACCAAAAGCGCGCCGATTTTGCTGCGGAGACTGCTCATCATGCCATCCTTGATTTTCTTTACCAGGACACCGCTTACGCCCTCCAACATCTTTAGCACAATATTTCCGGCAAAGGCTTCACATACAAGCACATCCGCTACACCTTCAGGAATATCTCTTGCTTCCACATTACCAATAAAATTAATTTCCGGGCAGTTCTGTAAGAGAGGATAGGTTTCCTTTGTCAGGGCATTTCCCTTCTCCTCCTCCACGCCTATATTCACAAGACCGACTCTGGGATTTTTTATACCGAGCACACTTTCCATATAAATGCTCCCCATCTTTGCAAACTGCAAAAGCTGAGAAGGTCTTGCATCCACGTTCGCCCCGCAGTCCAACAGCAGGCTCACACCTTTTGCATTTGGAATAATCGGCGCAAGCGGCGGTCTTTCCACCCCTTTGATGCGCCCCACAATTACCTGACCGCCGACTAACACGGCGCCGGTACTTCCCGCCGATACAAAGGCATCACACTGACCTTCCTTCACCATATACATAGCCTTTACAATAGAAGAATCCTTCTTCTGACGAATGGCCATGACAGGTGGTTCGCCCGTCTCGATAACCTCCTCTGCATGTACGATTTCCAGCTGCTCCGCATTATATGTATACTTCTTTAATTCCTCCCTGATTATCGGCTCACGCCCCACCAGGAATACTTTTACCCTCTTGTCTTCGTTGACGGCTTCCACCGCTCCCTTTACAATTTCAGACGGCGCGTTATCTCCGCCCATAGCATCTACCGCTACATTCACCATATCAGCCATTGGATTTTTCCTTTCCGTCCGCCTTTGGCACAGGCTGATTTTCATCTTTCCCATGCACTATTTTACTATACTAAACACCATTGCAAAAATCAAGAAAAAAATACTGCAAAAAAAGGACGTCTCTAAGGGCGTCCTTCCTGTCTGCGTTTTATCAATAATTAGTCAACACTTACAACCTGCTTCTTGTTGTAAGAACCGCAAGCCTTGCAAACTCTGTGAGGCATCATCAGTGCACCGCATTTGCTGCACTTTACCAGTGTGGGAGCGCTCATCTTCCAGTTTGCTCTTCTCTTATCTCTTCTACCTTTGGAAGATTTATTCTTAGGACAAATAGACATCGTTACACCTCCTTATTCGCGTTGAAGATATCTTGTATCACTGCCATTCGCGGGTCGGGAACGAAGGTATCGCATCCACAGTCCCTCACATTTCGATTCTGTCCGCACACGGGACAAAGTCCCTTGCAGTCTTCCTTACACAGAACCTTTGCAGGCCAGTTACCAATGATTTCATTGTACACAAAAGTCTCCACATCCAGCTGATAGCCTTCCATAAAGCTTAAGTCATCCGCGTCCTCATCCTCTGCCGCAACTTCGGGAGAAGTAACGATTCTCTCAAAAGTCAGGTCAAGTATCGTTGGTACTTCGGTCAGGCAACGGTCACAGTTTGTTCTGAACGTCAGCTTTACGTTTCCCTCCACTTTAGCCTTCTCCGGCTCAATGTTGGTAAACGTGAAAGATACGGGAGATTTTTCCGCAATCTCAAAGCTTCCCATTCCACTCTTGAAGATTGTCATCTCAAGAGGAACTTCCATGCTCATCTGTCTGCCTTCGGATGTCAACACATCAGATAAATTCACTAACATAGCGACTCCTATGCATCATACTTGTGCGACTTCTTTTCACACACTGATTCATTATACATAGTCTGCCTATATTTGTCAACAAAAAACTTTACACTATTCGGCACCTTTTTCTTCCTCTTTTTCCTGCTGATATTCCTGATATTCCTGAAGCCTTTCGTTCATACGCTTCGCCTCTGCTGCCTCACGGCTCCATGAGATTGCAGAAACCACCACAAATATAACTGCAATAGATATCACCATATACAAGACACTTCTCATGCTTTTCACGTTATACCAGTCGAACAGCCGGCCTGAAATCAACACCACTGCATTAATATAAAGATAATGAAGAAAAATACGAATTCCCGTCTCTTTCTTCGTCATAACGACATCCCACGGATAAATGAGGCAGCCCAGTGTACAAAGCATGGAGACCACCGGTATCTGCCACAAAATCATGGGGTTCAGGGAATCCGCATGGCTGATAACAGACGAAAAGACCGCCGTTGCAAAAATCGTGCAGGTTGTCACCATGGAAAATATCCGAAATATAAATTTAACTTTTCTCATCCTCTTACACATACCTTTCACAAAAAGCTTCTTTGCACAAGAAATAGGACTAATGAATTTTATAATCCCAGCTTGGCCTTCAGGATTGGCACATACTGTCTTGAAACAATCAGCTTCTCTTCATTTTTCATGCATGCCTCAAATCTCCCGTTAAATGCCGGACTTATATTCTTTACCTTAGCCAGATTGATAATCGTTGACTTGGAAGCTCTGAAAAAATCTGTTCCTTCCAGTCTCTTTTCCAATTCATACAGTTTGAGTTTTGTCTCACAGACCTCTTTTTCCAGATAAGCAAAAACCCTGTTATCCACTGCTTCAAAATAATAAACTTGTGAAGGCTGAACCTGAAACAGCTTATCGCCCTTTGTCAGCGTCAGTTTCTCCTGAGCCGAGCGTAACCCGTAAATCAGCTTCAGCAGCTGTTCATCTACGGTTCTGCACCGGATGATAATTTCATCCTCTTCCCCTTCGGGTAAATCCTGTATGGTAATTTTCATCTATCCTTCAGTCTCCGCTTTCTGTTTATTAAAGCCGCCAATACAATTGCTATTATAGCATAAGCCGCCAAAATTGCCAGCTGTTCTCCAATCAAAAAGCAATGTTCTCCGGCACAGACCGTAATTCCCAGTTCATTCCTGAAAACTTCAGGCACTTGTCCGGGAAGCCCGGCAAAGGTATCCGACAGTGCTGTTGCCGTTGCAACCTGTCTCATCATAGAAGCACCATGCAGCACGGGCAGACATTTTAAAACTGTCTGCACGGTTTCCGATAATGAACCCATGGGTAAATAGATTCCGCCCGCAAAGCCTACCAGCGTACCGATTATCGTCAGAAGCCCGCTCCATGCACTGTCACTGTGTATAAACAATGCCATCAAATATCCTAAAGCCGAAAAGGTAAATGTGTTGGCGCAAATCATCCCACAGAGTTGAAAAAGGCTTCCGACCGGCAGCAGATCGTTTCCATTTATCAGAAAGTATAGTTCACCTACAACCAGAGTCAGCACACACATAATGATTCCAACCAGCCATGCAGAAAAAATATATCCCAATGCCAGCTTGGTTCTGTTCACCGGAGTAACATAGAATGCCATAATCCGTTTTCTCGTTTCGTCCTGTACCATGCTACCCATGACAGTCAGTGTCACAGTAACGGAATTGACTACCAGTATCCCTGCCAGCGTCCAAAGTTGAATCAGATATTCCGCGTTCTTTTCATCTTTCGCCGTATCACGGACACCGCCATACTCTGCAAGTACATTTACCACAGACCTGCTGTTCATGCTCCCTAAAAAAATAACCATCAGTCCAAGCACAATCAACATGGATAGTATAGAGAAAAACACTGCCGCCTTATCTCTGAAAAACACCTGACAGTTTCTCTTCGTAATATAATAAATCTCTCTCATGATTTTCTCCCCTTCCTTCTAATTCTTTTCCGGTATCTGTCCCGTTATATTCAAAAACACATCATCCATGGTTCCCTGCACCATCTCATAACCTTCCAGATACTCTTCCGTTTTCTTCAAAATCGGTATGGACGCCATGCTGTCGGGAAGTTCCACCAGGCAACCGTATTCCTTCCGCCGGAAGTCAACACCCCTGTTTTCCAGAGTCTCCTCCAGATTACTTCTCTCCCCGGTCTTTGGCACCAGCCTCAGCTTGTCTTTTGCAAACCGCTCCTTCAGTTCAAACGGTGTTCCGTATTCTTTGATTTTTCCTTTGTCAATCACAGCTATGTGACCTGCGCGGGCAGCTTCCTCCATATAATGGGTAGTCAGGAAAATTGTCATGCCCTCATCCTTCAACTTTTCCAAGCTCTCCCATACCAGTTTTCTTGTGGCGGGGTCCAGCCCCGTAGTCGGTTCATCCAGAAAAAGAATTTCCGGTGTATTCAGAAGCGCCGCTGCAATCTCGCATCTTCTTTTCTGCCCTCCCGACAACTTTTGAAAGCGTCTGCCGTAAATATCCTCCAACTGAAGTTTGTCGCACACCCGTTCCACA
>JAEDMI010000345.1 GCA_016303085.1 Acetatifactor sp. | reverse complement strand
TGTATAAAGGACAGGATGCTCCACGCTCCAAAGCATTACTTCACCGGACTCTACCCGCAGTGTAAGTGTTGCCGTGTCTCCGGTTGCCTCCTCTTTCTTCTTTCCCCCTGCCGTCTCAACCGCAGCCTTAACTTTTTGTGGCGCAGCTTCTCCGAGGCATTTCTCTTTCCCTTCTGCATCTTTTATGTACAGTCTCAGGAAAAGCTCTCTATTCTCATCAGGGTATTTTATTTCATAATCAGAGATAAGCGTCACCTTATCTGCCTTTTCTCCGTCATCAGAAATACTGTTTTCCCCAAACTCACAGTAATGGAATACATCCTCTATGCAGCAGGGCTCTTGCACCTCCAGATACACATCCCGATAGATACCACCGTAAGTCATGTAGTCAATCACATATCCGAAGGGTGGTATATTCAACGATTCCCTGCTGTCCACCCTCACAGCAATCACATTATCCTGTCCGTAATGAACGGCTGAACCGATATCTGCCGTAAATGCAGTGTAGCCGCAATGATGTTCTCCCACAATTTTCCCATTGCAGTAAACCACACTGTCATGGGCAATTCCTTCAAAAGTCAGGAGCAGTCTTTTTCCCCGCCATTCCTCCGGTATCCGAAGAATCCGCCGATAACCGCTGACCATCTGATATGCCGTTTCATCAAAATAAGAAAAAGCCGTTTCCTGCACGGTATGAGGAAGTCTGACACTTTTAAGTAAATTTTCATCACAGTTTGCTTTCAACAGTTCCTCGCTGAATTCCTTTGTAAATTTCCAGTGATCATTCAAATAAATTCTGCCTGTCATTCGCTTTTCCCCTTTTTGTTTACTATTCCACAGAAATTCCATCCATGATCACATTTACTACCTCTTCCAATGCCTCCATATAACCCAAATCATTTCTGATTAGGATATCCCTCTGGAAAAACTGTTCAAGAGATGCTTCCAACATCATTTTTACGATGGGTATACTTACTTTTCGGATAACGCCCTCACGCATACCCTGTTCCAGAAGCGCAATGGTACCCTCCCAGCCTGTTTCAAGACGTTCTTCCACCCTTGCATAAATAGCAGGATATTTTTCCCGAAGCAGGTACAGTTGTCTGAAATCCACATTCTTATAACTTTCCGGCATCACTCCGAGAATTTTTCTTGTTTTTTCCAGCGTACTCAGATTTCCATCTCGAAGAACCTGTTCTTCACTCTCTTTGATGGAGTCAAACAAATAATCCACCATAGCCATGAACATGCTTTCTTTGTCTTCAAAGACCGTATATATGGTCTTTTTACTGATACTAAGAACTTTTGCAATATCCTCCATGGTAAACTTGATTCCCTTTTTGTTAAATACCTCCAGCGTTCCCTCCAGAATTGTCTCTTTTAATTCCATATTTCCTCTCAATCCGCCGCTGTATACTATCTCACCGCTCACAACGACTCATCAATTACCTTCAGGTTAAAAAAAAATAAGGAAACTGAATTTAGATTTTCAGTTTCCTTCATTATAACATTGTACTGATTTTCATACAAGAAACTAAATTCACAATTTCAGTTTCCTGTTTTTATCTGTTTTTACCAAAATTTTTCTCCTTGCTCCGAGAAATTATATCAGGAGCCGCTGGATTTGTATTTGCGCACTCCATAGTGCCACAGCCCATATGAGGGAATCATAAACCATAGCGCAAGCAAGGGCAAAAAGATATAAAAGGGATTATCCCGTCTGTCCAAAATATACAGCAGAGGATAATGTTGCACCAATGCGTAGGGAATGACAAAAGTGGTCAGTTGCAACATCCTCTTGCCATAGACGCCAAAGGGATACTTGCCGTATTCTCTTGCTCCGTCCGTAAACAGATTCATAAGCTCCAATCCCTCCAGTGTAAAGAAGCTAAGCGCTGCATAAATCATGAACAAACCCGTAAAAAGCCCGATTCCTCCAATCAACATAAATACGACTGTCAGCACTTTCGCTGCCGTCCATCTTACCTCCACATGGGTCATACCGTACACAAACATGACCAGAGCCTGTAGAACCTTCCCGATTCTGACCAGCTCAAATTTGCTTCCCAGCACCTGTAAAACCTCGTTCCTCGGGCGCAGCAATACCCTGTCGAAGGTGCCTTGTCGTATCATGGAAGGAAAAGTATCGAATCCCCTGGCCCAGATTTCCGCCAGAGAGAATTCCATGAGCATAATGGAGAAGCACAACAGCACCTCGCTGTAGGTAAACCCCTTTACGTTGGAAAATCTCTGAAACATGAAATATACTCCCAGAAATACGCTGAAAGATACCAGAAACTGTCCTAATGCCATCAGTAAAAAAGAAACCTTATAC
>JAEDMI010000344.1 GCA_016303085.1 Acetatifactor sp. | reverse complement strand
CACCGTCATCATTGGGGACGATCATATCAATGCTGCTTATGAATGCTGCAAAGGAGCTTAAGGGAAGCGAAGAAACTACACTTGCCGATTTCGGAAAGACCGTCCGTAAGTCCATGAACACTGTTATGGAAAAGCTTGGCTCGAAGCTGGGAGAAAAGACGTTTTTCGACGCTGTCGTGCCTGCGGCAGAGGCGCTTTGCAAGGAAACTGAATTATCCGATAAGCAGAGATCGAAAAATGCGGCAGAGGCTGCCCGCAGCGGCGCTGAAAGCACTAAGGATATGGTGGCTAAACACGGACGTGCTGCTTACTTTGCGGAAAAGACACTCGGCAGCATTGACGGCGGCGCAGAGGTCGGGCGCATTATTTTTGAAACAATAGCAGATCAGTTTTAATTTGCTAATAAAGGAGTAACCACTTTGATTAATTCATCGGTTGATTATAAAAATCTGCCCAGACCTACATGGGCGGAAATAGATATTGATGCAATTCTCAATAATATTAACGAATACAAAAAAATATTGGGAGATAAAGCAAAGATAATAGTTGCGGCGAAGGGCAATGGATATGGTCACGGTATGATGCCTATCGTTAAGGCTATAAACAAGCTTGATATTTACGGATTCGCAACCGGCAACATCCACGAGGCGATCGAAATGCGAAAGCATGGAATAGATAAGCCCATACAGCTTTTTGCTCATAATTTCCCCGAGACCGCAGAGCTGCTCGTGAAATACGACCTCATGCCGTCGTTTGTAAAACCCGGAGACGCAAAAGCCTTTGCTGACGCACTCGGAAAAGATGCTGATCTTAAAGTCTGGGTCAAGTGCGATACGGGACTCGGGCGTCTGGGACTGCTGCCCGAAGAGGTGCTTCCGGAGCTGGAGTACATCAGAAATGAAACTTCATTTAAAATAGAAGGCTTATACAGTCATATCGGCCCGACAGACTCAAGTAATAATCCGGAAAAGGATGAATACAACGAATACCAGATATCGTGCTTCAACCAAATCATCGACAGTGTAGAAGCGGCCGGCTTTGATATTCCAAGATACCAGCTTTCAAGCACATACGCTACGCAGAGATATGAGAAAGCATGGTATAACACCGTCTGCATCGGAACGGGAATATTTGCAAATGCCAAGCCACAAAAAGCGTCCTATGAGCTGGAGCTCAGGGATTGCCTGAAGGGAATACATTCACGCCTTATAAGCAAGAAGATGCTGAAATCCGGAAGCAGATGCCTTAATATGCTTATGGAAAAAGATACTGTGATAGGCGTTATACCCTTCGGAAGCTGCGACGGATTTTCGACGCGAAATGCGGGAGGAGAGATCCTTCTTAACGGTGTCAGGTGCAAAATTCTCGCAGTTTGTCTTGAACACACGGTTCTGGATATTACCGATGTTCCCGATGCCGATATCGGTGATGTTGCAACACTGTTAGGACAAAACGGTGAGGATAGGATCAGAGTATCGGAATACTGTGAACGACTCGGAATATCCGCCATCGAATTCTGGTGCAGTCTGAGCTTCCATTCGTTTACCCATGTTTATATACGAAAAGATCAGCCTCAGGAAGAGGTTATTTACAGTTGACTGAGCAAAAACAGAAGGGAGGATGCGCCACAAAACACATTATTTTCGCAGGCAGATCAATTTTAATCTTATTATGAAAAATCAGGAGGAAAAAATGAAAAAAACAGCGTACATTCTAATCGCCATTTTGGTAGTGCTTATGATCGCACTTACAGGATGCAGTCAGGATAACGATACACCTGACAACAGCGAACCGATCACTCTCCGCTATTCAACCATGCAGAATGAGGATCACATCTCTTATCAGGTCGCTCTTAATATCAAGGAGGCCGTAGAAGAGCAGACCGAGGGCAGAGTTCTCATTGACATCTATCCCGCCAATCAGCTTGGTGACTGGACTCAGGTTTACGATGAGCTCATGATGGGCAGCATCGACATGGCACACTCATCCGTTCCCGAAACCTATGACGCAAGAACTGCCGTGGGCTATTTCCCCTATCTTTCAAGCAGCTATGATCAGCTTGGTGAGATCTTCGCGGAAGGCACCTACCTTGACAATATGATGAAGGAGATCCAGGCAAAGAATGGTATCGAGTTCTGCGGATTTTTCGTCGAAGGTATTTCCGGTATAGGAACCACAAAGGAAATTGCAAATCCGAACACTCTGGACAGCAAGAATACTACTATCCGCACTGCCGCTATGGACTGCTATATCCTCCCCAGCGAATATATGGGCTTCAACACCTCAAGCATTGCTTCCGCTGATACGTTTGCGGCACTGCAGACCGGCGTTGTTGAAGGTCTTGCCGGGTCCACTCCTGCAGGTGCATACCTGAACT
>JAEDMI010000343.1 GCA_016303085.1 Acetatifactor sp. | reverse complement strand
CGTGGACACCCTGATTAAGAGTCAGGTGCTCTACCAACTGAGCTAATGGTGCATATTTTTATGTTTCGTCGTTTGACGCTCGTTTATAATACCATTTCATATAAGGCTTGTCAACATGTTTTTTGAAAAAGTTTCAAAAAACTGTGTTTTTTTCTCCGAAAGCCACGACTATAACCTTGTTACCGAAATTCTTTTATGTTATACTGTAACACGCCAATTGAAAATCGTCAAAATTTTCCAATATTCATATTGAAAATAAATAGAAAAAATTCAAGAAAGAAAGAGGTAATTAAATGGCATACAGTTACAAAACGAAAGGCGTTTGCGCTGCCTACATCAACGTAGAAATGGACGGCGACATACTTAAGGATGTAGAATTTGTCGGTGGATGCAACGGCAACCTGAAGGGCATCTCCTCCCTGGTAAAGGGCATGAGTTACGGCCAGATAAAAGAAAAGCTGGAAGGCACACGCTGCGGCTTCAAGAGCACATCATGTCCCGACCAGCTGGTTAAAGCAATTGAGGCAGCTATGGAGGCCGACAAATGATAGAACTTCTTTGCAAGGCCTTTGTCAGGAATCACGAAAATACATCTGACCCTCAGGTAAGAGAGGCCTACGGCAAGTTTGCCGGTGTGGTTGGCATTATTTCTAACGTTATACTGTGCGTAGCCAAAATACTTATCGGAATAGTTGCGGGAAGCATTGCCATTATAGCCGACGGAATAAACAATATGGCCGATGCTTCATCTTCAATCATTACTCTTCTGGGGTTCAAGCTGTCATCAAAGCCGGAAAGCGAGGATCATCCTTACGGCCACGCCCGAATTGAGTACATATCCGGCATGATTGTCTCAGTTTTAATAGTTGTGGTAGGTGTAGAGCTTTTGAAATCCTCCGTTGAAAAGGTTATTAATCCGGAGCCCCTTGATTTCAGCATTACCCTTGTAGTCGTTCTGGCACTGGCAATCGTCATCAAAATCTGTCAGGCTCTTTTCAATATCAACATAGGAAAGCGAATCAATTCCGTTGCTTTGATTGCAACAGGAGCAGACAGCAGAAACGACGTAATTTCAACCTCGGTGGTTCTTCTGAGCGTCATCATCGGCAAAGTTTTCAACCTGCAGATTGACGGATATATGGGATGTCTGGTAGCTTTGTTCATCATATGGTCAGGCATCGGACTGGTAAAGGAAACTGCCAGCCCACTTCTCGGTGAAGCTCCGGATCCCGGACTTGTTGACAGCATCCATGAAATGGCTATGGCCTATGAAGGAGTGTACGGAACTCACGATCTGATGGTACACAACTACGGTCCCGGCAGAATCTACGCGTCCATTCATATAGAAGTAGACGGAGATGCGGACATTATGGAAAGCCACGATCTGATTGACAACATTGAAATGACTTTGAGCAAAAAGCTTCACATACATCTGACCTGCCACCTGGATCCGATTAAATTCAACGATCCCCTGGTGAGCCGGATGATTGAGGTTACAGCAAAAACGGCAGCAGCAATGGAAGGTGTGAAAAACATCCACGATCTTCGCGTTGTTCCCGGCAAAACCCACACAAACATAATCTTTGATGTGGTAGTCGCCCATAACTGTACCCTAACTAATAAGGAAATACACTCTGCCTTCCAGAATGCAGTCAGAGAAATCGACCCGGCGTATTTTGTAGTTATCAATTACGATAAAGACTACTCCGGAAAATAATCAAAATAAAACAGGTCAGGTGACCGGATACAGTTCCGACTCCTGACCTTTTGTATTGCCTTATATTTCCGTAAACTCGGCATCTAAAGCCGTGTTTTTACCTTATCTACACTTCCGACCACGATAGCTGCGCCTGCGGCCGTAACCAGTGTGCCAACCAGAGTCAGCATCTTTGCTCCGTAAAGATCCAGCAGTACACCACCCACTATGCTTGCAATTACAGTGCTTACGGTGATCATTGTGGTGTAAAGGGCCTGACCTTTGACCGCCTCCCCCGGACTCATTATCTCGTTAATGAAATGAACCATAGACGGCAGGAACAGAGCAAAGGAAAACAGCTGCAGGAACTGAGCCGCCAGAATCATGGCAACGGATTTTGCCATGTGCATTACCCCGATTTTTACCACGAACCTGATGCCAGCAACCTTCAGCATAGAGCGGCAGCTGAATTTTTTACGCAGTACATCAAAGAAGAGCATGGTGGGTATCTCCAGAAAAGCCATCAAAGAGAATACTCTTCCCATATCTTCGCTGGTTCCGCCGACAGCAGCAACAATCTGCATAGTATAGTTGTTCAGAATAGCATTGCTGAAGTACACGCCCAGAACACCCAGGTTCAGAACGAAGAATACTTTGTTTCGACGAATAAACTCAGCCAGGTTTATGTCCTC
>JAEDMI010000342.1 GCA_016303085.1 Acetatifactor sp. | reverse complement strand
GGTTCATAGACACTATTCGTGTCTATGAACCCGTCCCCTAGTCACCCGTCACCCCTAGTCACCCTTTTATGCAAAATGAAACTGAGCCGCGCGTTCTTCCACCAGCCGTACCGTTTCTTCCGACGGGTTGGAAATGACAGCGCTGATAAATACTTCACATGGTGGATTCTCCTTTATGCTGCTGACTGCGGCAGATACCGCAGATACATCCCCGCTGACGAAGATACATACATGTCCTCCACATTTGTAATCCCAGGTACGGAAGGATACCTGAGCAGTTTTCAACATCTGGTCGGCAACGAGAATGGCGTTGGCACTTCCCAGAACTTCTACAATTCCAAAAGCTCCGTATGTCATGATGAATGTCCTCCCTCTCCTGATTATTTAAAAATAGTGGCATTGATTGATGCTTCTGTGTCTGCGGACGGTGAAGCAATGATTGTGTGATATACAATCTTGGAGATTGGTTTCGCTGTCTCCAGTGCCACCTCCATGGCGGCATTCACATCGGATACGCTGCCGCGCATCTTTACGCAGGCACCACATTTCAGACGATTCCGCTCTACACCCTGAATCTTTACGTCAGCAGCTTTGGTAGCTGCATCCAGTGCAACGAAACAGGCACACAGACTGTCCAGTTCAAATACGCCAATGGCCTGCCCTTCAAAATTTCTGTCCATAAAAACCTCCTGTAATAAAAAGTAAATACCCTCAACTTATGCATATCATAACACAATTTAACAAAACATACCAGTGAAATGTATGAAAAACTGAACAATCCTGTACTTGCATTTTCAATTTCTACCTACTATAATGTTGGGTGATAAAAAAGTCTTGCATATGAGGAAGGATTTGTTCATGTTAAAGGGAAAAACTGTGGTACTGGCGGTGACAGGAAGTATTGCTGCCTATAAAATAGCTTCTCTGGCAAGCCAGTTAAGTAAGCTTCATGCAAATGTTCAGGTTTTGATGACCAGAAATGCGACGAATTTTATTAACCCGATTACCTTTGAGACACTCACAGGAAATAAGTGTCTGGTGGATACGTTTGACCGGAATTTCGAGTTCAGTGTGGAACATGTATCGCTGGCCAAAGCAGCAGATGTGGTTCTGATTGCTCCGGCATCAGCGAATGTGATCGGAAAGCTGGCTCACGGGATTGCGGATGACATGCTGACGACGACCATTCTGGCGTGCAGCTGTAAAAAAATTATATCGCCGGCTATGAATACTCATATGTTTGAAAATCCTATTGTACAGGATAATCTGAAAACGCTGGAGAGGTATGGATTTGAAGTGATTCAGCCTGCCGTGGGTCTTCTGGCCTGCAAGGATGTGGGAGCAGGAAAGATGCCGGAACCGGAAGTGCTTCTGGAATATATCATGAAAGAGATTGCCTATGAAAAGGATCTGACAGGTAAAAATATTCTGGTGACAGCCGGACCTACACAGGAACCGGTGGATCCGGTGAGATATCTGACCAATCATTCCACGGGAAAGATGGGATATGCAGTGGCGAGAGTCTGCAGTCTCCGCGGAGCCCATGTAACACTGGTGACCGGTCAGACAAGTCTGCCGAGGCCATTGTTTGTGGATACGGTGGAGATTACCACTGCAAGAGAAATGTTTGAGGCGGTAACGGAGCGTTTTGCAGATCAGGATATTGTGATCAAAGCTGCTGCTGTTGCAGATTACAGGCCCAAACAAGTAAGTACAGAAAAAGTTAAAAAATCCGATGATTCCCTTGTTCTTGAACTGGAGCGGACAGATGATATTCTGCGCTATCTTGGAGAACATAAGAAAGAGAATCAGTTCCTCTGTGGTTTTTCCATGGAGACAGAAAATATGTTGGGTAATTCCAGAGCAAAGCTTGCAAAAAAGAACCTGGATATGATCGTGGCGAATAACCTGAAAGTACCGGGAGCCGGATTTGCAGGCGACACCAATGTGGTGACTCTGATTACAAAGGACGAGGAAACAGAACTTCCATTGCTCAGCAAGGAGGAGACTGCAGTACAGATCCTGAATAAAATTATTGCAACTGTAAACCGGGCGTAAAAGCCCACCACGTATTGTATCCCCGAAAAGATGGGGAATAATAACAAGGAGAATGAACAATGACAACACAATCAAAAACAACGAAACTGGCAATTTTGGGACTGATGACGGGCATATTGCTGCTGATGGCCTACACACCGCTGGGGTACCTGTATATCGGACCTCTGGCAATTACGTTTAATATCATCCCTGTGGCAATCTGTGCGATCACACTGGGACCTGTGGGCGGAGCAATCGGCGGAGCCGTATTTGGTCTGACCAGCTTTTTACAGTGTATCGGTGTGGGCGGAGTCAGTGCCATGGGAAGCGTACTGTTCAGTATCAATCCGTTCTTTGCCGTTATCCAGTGCTTT
>JAEDMI010000043.1 GCA_016303085.1 Acetatifactor sp. | reverse complement strand
GACTGCCCAGACCGTCATGGTTGGGTATATCGGAAAGCATTATCGGCATATGTACCGCCAATCCGATTATGACAACCGCCAGAAAGGCAATCTTCCATTCCCGTTTTATTTTTTTTCCTACTTTATCAAACAACTCTGCAGGGGACATTAATTTTCCGCTCCTTCCAGATACTCTGCTATCTTTTCCGCTATCAGCCTTCTTCCGGCATCATTCGGATGAACTCCGTCAAAGGTATACAGTTCCCAGTCCTCCCATTCGTCGTGAGGATAAAAATCGTGATACAAATCGATCACTTCTATTCCAAATTCCTCAGCCACAGCTATTTCCTTTTGCACATACTGCTCCAATATCCCGCCTCCCCCGTCAAATTCCTCACAGGTCAGATGTGCATTCAGCAGCCAGCAATATGTGGGTGTAACCATAATAATTCGGATATCGGGATTGGCTTTTTTCATCAAAGCTACTGACTTTCTCAATGCTCCCGCAAAAGAGTTCTCATCAACAGCATCCTCCTCGTTGTCAATTGGCGCACCGACACAGTAATCATTCACACCGTGCCCGATGATTGCTATCTCTGCCTTTGAAAAGTCGACATTCTCCAATCCGTCGATTGCCTCTGTAAAATAGGACGTAATATCACCGGTTGGCTGAATTGTCTGCTGCACGCCGAAGTCATCGGCATATATAGCCTTCGCCAAAGCCACAAGGGAAAGAGAATCGCCTGAATAATCCAGCCTGTATTCCTTATCCTGCCTGCCGGCACATGTCCCGCCGAATGCCGCGTTATATACTGTTTTTCCGGACAGCTTTTCAAGACGGTCGGTTATCGATGACTCATCCCGGATATTGCCATAACAGCTGTCACCAAAGACCACTATCTGCACAGTCTGTTTTTCCTCAGAGACTCCCATGAAAGAAGCGAGAAAAAGCAACCCCAAAAACGCCACCGCCGCAACCGCTCCATATACTAATTTGTATCTTCGCATCATATCGTTCACGCCCTATTTTTTATTCGCCGCACAAAAAGTTTCAAGCGATAATACACAAAAAACAGCACATCAGATTTTGCTTGCATTTTAATCAGCTCCTGCATTTCTCCTCCGCAATATAATGAACGGTCGATGTATCATGCTGAAAATAGAAATACACCGGTTCGTCGACATTTTCAAAATGTGTAAAGTTCAAGTACCCCTGTCTGTTCCGGTCTCTCCCGCTCTTTTCAACAGTTTTTCATAAAAATCGGGGGTTATCCAGTCATCACTGTCGATAAAGCCGATCCATTCTCCCGAAGCCGCCTTCAGCCCTTCGTTCTTTGCTCCTCCCTGACGTCTGTTCACAGGGTAAGTGATTACCTTCATTTTTTGCGGATAGCGCACCTCATAGCTTCTCAAAATATTCAGGGAGTCGTCTGTAGATGCATCATCCACCGCAATGATTTCATAGTCCGAAATCGTCTGATTTATCAGGGAATCCAGACAGAATTCAAGTTTTCCGCCAGTTGCCATATTATAAACCGGAACAATAATACTTAATTTCATAGGCGTCCTTTCTCAATGACAGCCTTACCGTCTTCAACCCTGTAAACAATGTCGCATTTTTCTATGGTCTGAAGTCTGTGTGCAATGATAATCAGTGTCTTTTTGCCGTGAAGCATGTTAATGGAATTCATAATCGCCTTTTCCGTATCATTATCCAGCGCAGAGGTTGCTTCGTCCAGCACCAGCACCTCCGGATCATGATAAAGAGCCCTGGCAATTCCGATTCTCTGGCGCTGACCACCGGAAAGACGAATTCCCCTCTCTCCGATTCCGGTATCCAGTCCTTCAGGAAGCGTTCTGACAAATTCATCCAACTGCGCTTCCTTGAGTACCTCCCACACTCTGTTTTCATCAATTTTGTCTGTCGGAACCCCAAAGGCCACATTACTTCGGATGGTATCATCCAGCATAAATATCATCTGGGGAATGTAACCGATGTTCTTCAGCCATTTTCTGTAGTTTTCCTTTACGTCTCTGCCATCAGCACAAACTGTCCCCGTTTGAACTTCCAGAAGGCCAAGCAGGATATCCACAATTGTACTTTTTCCGGCTCCGGAGGTTCCCACAATGCCCACGGACTTTCCGATCGGTATCATCATATCGGCATGATTGAATATCAGCTTTTCCGTGCCGGGATACGCATAGGTTATATCCCTTAATTCGATACAATCAGATACGGGAAGTTTCTCTTCTTCGTCCGTGGCAAAGGAAATATCCACCTTATCCCCGGTAATTTCATCCTGCAAGTTGTCACTTACCCCCATGAAAAAGGGTTCAAAATATGCAATGGAATTAATTTGATTATTAATGCGGTTTACACAAGGCAAAAGCACTATGGCAGCTGCACCCAAAGTTGTAAGAAGTCCCATCATATCGTTCGTGGGCACTCCTCTTAACACCTGAAAAATCATGTATCCCACCATGGTACAAACACAGGCTGTCTCCAACAGAAGCTTGGGAACATTGTTATAAAGGCTGTATTTCTGTACGGCATCTACATATCCTCTACCACACTTTACATATTCATTCACAAAATACTGTTCCTTGCCGCCCACTTTAACTTCCTTGATTCCCTGTACCGTCTGGGAAATCCATTTAAACAGGCTGCTGTAATAATCCTGATTGTCCTTTCCCGCTTTATGCATGATGGGCTTCAGCACATTTTTTAGCACCAGCATCAGCACTATCAATACCACAGCCAAAAGCAGCGTCATAGTTCCGTTTGTCAGGAAACAATAGCTGACAACAAACAGGGAAACCACACAGTCTGACATCAGCTGTAAAAGAGCCAGTATCAAAGCATACATGTTATTGACATCAGAGGTTATATTTCTCTGTACAATCGCCGTGTCCGCATTCAGATAAAATTCATATCCACGCCGCAAATAATTGCGCATCATCCGTTCCGAAGTACGAAACTGATTTGTATATACAAAAGAGAATGTCAATTTTTGTTGAATAAACAGAAACAAATTTTTACATATATATGTGATTATCAGCATAATCATCACAACGAGAGAAAAGGTGCGATAGCCCGGCGAACCCATAAGACGGTAAAGTTCGGCAGCAAGCCAGTTAGTCTCCACTACATTCGGATCGACTGCCACATTTACGACCTCGACCAGCAATCCCACACCCAGCGTCTGCAAAAAAGCACCGATAATCATCAGGACTATCAGTCCTGCCATGGCATACTTCTGCTTTTTATCCAACAATACCCGAAGCTTTTTTAATAGTTTTATCATGCCTTCCATCCTTTAATCTGTTCATTTTCCCTGTGTATTGCAGGGTCTTCATAAGCATCCAGGAAATCCTCTCCAAGATACACATTTTCGTCCGCAAACTGTATTCCCTTCAGTTCGGTCAGCACCCCAACCACTTTCTTAAAGCGAAGTCCCGGGATGAAATTAAGAATCTCCATAGGAAGAGTACGGTCAAATTGCGGATACTCACTGAATAGATGTTGATAGTCCAGTTCATCCCTCGGATGGGGTTTCAGAAAAACAGTACCTTCCTTCTCAAACATCCCGATGATGTCACGAAAAATCTGCTCCCTGACATCCAGTGTGCACAAAGGCTCTGTAAGAATCAGTATTTTGTCTCCAAGTTCCCCGGCTTCTTCTATCTGCCTATCCAGCTTTACTTTATCCTTGATAAATGCATCCAGTATTTTCTCTTTATCCTCCTCTGTCAGCCTGTCCACAAGGTCTTGTCTCGGTTTCTCAATATACTTGGGACACGGATAACGTATTGCCGATATGTCATTGACTTCCATGTCAAGACAGTATTTACCATATCCGTTCTGAATAAAAATAAGATTCAGATACTGAGAGAGAAATCTTTTCAGTTCAAAAAATCCCCTGTTATCATATCTTGCCGCATCTAAATTTTTGATGCAATTCAATCCGTCTTCCACGGCATGATAATAAATCTTATTTTGATTCAGATAATACCCGATAGGGTCCGAATCACAATATACGTAAATATCTTTATATTTTCGGAAATCAACAGGAATATATGGTTCCTCCAAACGTGCATACTCTCTCGTAAAACGAATGCGGTACAACAAGTTTCCCACGAAACTTCCCGTCCCCCTTCTCCACTTAGCAAGTTGTGGAAAAAAGTCATCCCTTTTTTCATCAAACTCAATTACACTGTGGAACAATCCTACATTCTCCACCCGGCTTTTCAGGTCTTCAAAATTATTTGACATCTTAGAAAGTACCAAAACCGCCTGTCCCTGTTCCTCCGGCGGTAAACTGAGTTCTTTCAGGAACGTGACATATACATGGTAAAAGGTATGGCATACATAAATTCGCGGATATTCCGCTCCCACATTACGTTTTCTCATCTTCCTGCCTTTCGCAATGCTAATACAGCTTACAAATCCTTTCTATTTTACCACATAAAAGAAAATACGTAAAACACTTTTCTTTTTTCAGAATCTGGCAAAAGTACTCATTGTATGCTATTATACTTTTCAGGAGGGTACGGAAATATGAAGACACTTGCTATTATTACCGCCAGAGGCGGTTCCAAAAGAATCCCCCGGAAAAATATAAAAGATTTTTGTGGGAAGCCTATTATTGCTTATCCGATTTCCGCCGCAATTGCATCCGGTCTGTTTGATGAAGTAATGGTATCCACGGATGACAGTGAAATAGCGACTGTGGCTAAAAAATCCGGCGCAAGCGTACCTTTTTTGAGAAGTGAACAAAACAGCGGAGACTTTGCCACCACAAACGATGTCCTGGAAGAAGTTCTGTCCCGCTATGCGGACAGAGGAATTATTTACGACGCAATGTGTTGTCTGTATCCCACCGCTCCTTTCGTCACTCCCGAGCTTTTGACGCAGGCATATCAGCTTTTGGAGCAGGGTGCCCAAAGCGTAATGCCGGTAGTGCAGTATGGCTTTCCGCCGCAACGCGCTATGATTCTGCGAAACGGGAAACTGGAATATCAGTACCCCGAGCTGTCCCAATGCCGGAGTCAGGATTTGCAACCCATCTATCATGATTGCGGCCAATTCTATTTTTACAGGCTGGACGCCGGTCTGCATTTTGTCGATGGCAATTACACCCCCATCGAGGTTCCCGATACAGCGGTACAGGACATCGATACCTTAGACGACTGGGCTCTGGCAGAGTTAAAATATCAGTACTTAATTGAGAAGGAGAGATAAGATGTTTCATCTGTTTGAAAAGTTGCAGAAAGGCGGCGTATACACTATCGCCGAAATGAGTGCCAATCATGCCGGCAAACTTGAAAATGCATTGAAAATCGTACAGAAAGCAAAGGAGGCGGGCGCGGACTGCCTGAAAATCCAAACCTATACAGCCGATACAATTACCATTGACTGCCGAAATGAATTTTTTACGATTCACGGCGGTCTCTGGGACGGATATAATCTCTATGATTTGTACCGGGATGCTTTCACTCCCTGGGAATGGCAACCCATCATCAAAGCCGAGTGCGACAGACTGGATATTGATTTTCTCTCTACTCCCTTTGACAAAACCGCGGTTGACTTTTTGGAAGACATGAATTGCGAAGCATACAAAATATCCTCCTTTGAAATTGTGGACATACCCTTAATCGAATATACAGCCTCAAAGCAAAAGCCCATGATTATATCCTGCGGCATGGCCACAAAGGCTGAAATCGAAGATGCGCTTGCTGCCTGCAGGCGGCAGGGGAACGAACAGGTTGTCCTGCTGAAATGTTGCAGCGAATATCCGACCAGGGACGAAAACCTGCAGCTTGCCACCATCGAAGATATGATTAATCAATTTCAGGTCCCGATAGGGTTGTCCGACCACAGCATGGGTTATCTGGCCGATGTTGTGGCCGTAGCCAAAGGAGCCGGAGTCATAGAGAAACATTTTTGTCTCTCCAGAGAACTCAAAAATCCCGACTCCGAGTTTTCCATGGAGCCTGCCGAATTTTCCGATATGGTAAAGGCAGTCAATCGTGCCGCCGTCATGCACGGACATGCAGCTTACGGCCCTACCGAGGCAGAAGCAGAAGAATTCAAGACGCGCAGAAGTCTTTTTGCGGTAAAAGATATTCATGCCGGCGATGTCATAACAGAGGAAAATGTTCGCAGCATTCGTCCGAACAACGGGCTGCCGCCTAAATACTTACCCGATATTCTGGGGCAAAGGGCAAGCTGCGATATTCCCTTTGGCACCCCACTCGCCCTGGAATATATTGACTTGAAAAAATAAAACGGGAGAATCCGGATATGTTTATTTTTCGTGCAGACGGAAATTCAACAATTGGAATGGGGCATATCATGAGATGCTTCAGCATTGCCGATTGCCTCCGGGAAAAGGGCAAAAAATCCTGTTTCCTGGTTTCAAAGGACAGCGATTTTTCACGCGTACAAGCTCTCGGCTTTCCTGTGCTCCGGCTTCAGCGGGAGGACTCCCACGGCTGGTCCTCCGAGGAAGCGGCATATATATTGAGTGCATATGATGTTGATGCGGTTATTCTGGATTCCTACCGGGTTGTACCGGAGGATTTCAGCCGCTTAAAGGCTGTCGCGCCGCTTTACTATATAGATGACTTATGGGCATTTGATTACGATGCGGACGCAATTATCAATTACAATATTGAGGCAGACGAGGATTTTTATTTTCCTACCGAGCATCCCGGGCGGAAGCTGTATCTGGGGCCCTCCTACTTTCCCATGCGGAAAGAAATGCTTCCTTCTCATCCCGGAAGGCTGCGTTCCGGGGTAAAATCCGTATTGATTACCACCGGTTCCACAGACCCTTGTCAAATCTCCCGGAATATATTGCAGTGGATTGACCCGGCTGAATATCCCGACATCTCCTTCGGCGTTTTATTGGGAGCCTTTTACGAAACAGAGTATATCTCTGAATTTGAAACACTTTTTTCCCCACAGAACAATGTATCCTTTTTGACCTGGGGACAAAATATGAAGCATTTGTACGAATCCACAGATCTTATGATTGCTCCCGGTTCCACCATGGTATACGAAGCTCTGACATTCGGCATCTCCTGCATCAGCTATTGTTTTGCCGAAAATCAGTTGTCCCAATGTCTGGCAATGGACGCAAAAGGTACGGTTCCGTTTATCGGAGACTTCCGGCAGGATAAGCACTCACTTATGGCACAAAAATTGAGACGGCTGTTCCGGGAGAGCCTGTCATTACCGCAGCGCGGAGTACACCGCACAGTAAATCCGTTCTGTCCGGACGGAAAAGGTGCTGTACGAATTGCCGAAATCCTGCTATAATTTCTTCACTTGAGAAAGGATTATATTCATACATGAGCAGATTGCAAACACCCTATTTTTTAATCGACCGACAGATTCTCACCCAATATTACAATATGTTGACCGACGCTCTGACACGTAGCTGGGGGAACTATATCATCGGCTATTCCTTCAAGACTAACTCTCTCCCCTGGCTGATTCATTTTGTCAAGCTGAAGGGCGCACTGGCTGAAGTTGTATCTGATGATGAATATCGTCTTGCAAAATATCTCGGATATCAGGATAACGAAATTATTTATAACGGTCCCTATAAATCCAAGGATTCCTTTCAGTCTGTACTGATGGCCGGCGGCATTGTAAATCTGGACTGTCTTCGTGAAGTAGAGTGGGTACGGGAACTCTCGCAACAGAATCCCGACTTCTGCTTTTCTGTGGGAATACGTGCAAACTTTAACTTGGAAAGCATGTGCCCGGGTGAAACCACTATGGGTGAAGAAAGCGGACGTTTCGGTTTCTGTTATGAGACCGGCAAACTCGCGGAAGCCATAGCACTTCTCAAAGCAATACCCAATGCAAAAATTGCAGGGCTCCATTTACATTCCAGCAGTAAGTCAAGAAGCGTTAATATTTTCCGTTCTATCGCCCGGATGGCCTGCCGTCTGAAACAGGAGTTTCATCTGGACTTATCCTACGTGGACCTGGGCGGCGGATATTGTGGCGGAATGGCCGGACGCCCCGAATACTGTGACTATTTCCCTGCAATTGCAGAGGAATTATCCGTATGTTTTCAGCCCTCGGAAACAAAAATTATCGTAGAACCCGGTATCTCTCTGATTTCCAAATGTACGACCTTTGTGACAGAAGTTTTTGACACAAGAGATATCAAAGGGACAAGATATGTCATGACTGACGGTAGCCGATTCAATATTGATGCTACAATGATTAAGTCTTCCTATTTGTTTCATATTGAGCAAAACCCTGCTTATTTCGGTTCCAGACGGCTTCTGACTGATCAGGTTATCAGCGGCTTTACATGTATGGAATGTGACCGACTTTTTCATTACGAAAACTGTGAAGAACTGGTTCCCGGCGACAGGATTGTCTATGAAAACGTGGGAGGATACACCATGAGCCTCAATCCATTGTTTATTCAATACTTTCCCTCTGTTTATGTCAGGGATGACACAAAAATAAGCATGGTGCGAAAAAAATGGACTCCCGAAGAATATGTACAGGGAAGTATAACAGATGTATAAGTGAGGATGATGATATGAATATTTTGATTCTCAGCTGCGGAACCAGAAATCTTTTGGTGCGCTATTTTAAGGACAAGAAAAACGGATTCAACCGGGTTATCGGAACAGATTGCAGCCAATATGCACCTGCTCTGTATGAGACGGACTCTCATTACATCGTACCAACCATGAACACTCCCGGCTATCTTGACATCATTCTGGGCATCTGCAAAAAAGAATGTATTAACGTGGTTCTCCCTCTGCAGGAGGATGAACTTTTCCTGATTGCATCCAATAAAAAGCAATTTGTGAATCAGGGCGTTATTCCGGTAGTATCCGAGCCCTCTGCCATAGAGCTGTGCCGTGACAAGTATGCTATGTTTCAACATTTAAAGAAGCATGGTTTGCCGGTTATGGAAACCTGTCGAAGTTTTCAGGAATTTCAGTCAGCAGCTGCTGCCGGATATATGCGTTTTCCCGTTTTTCTCAAGCCTAATCGCGGATGTGGGAGCACCGGCATCCAAAAAATCGAGGCTCCTGACCTTTTGGAACTTGTCTGCAAATATAATGAAGACTCCATTATCCAGAATTTCGCCGATGGTGAAGAATACGGTGCCGACATTTTTGTGGATTCCATCACCGGAAAGGTTGTTTCTGTCTTTGTGAAGCAAAAGCTTCGTATGCGTGCCGGGGAAACGGAGAAATCGCTATCCTTCAAGGACGAAGAACTGTTTCACCTGATAAAAAAAGCTGTTGCCACCCTGTCTCTTTCCGGTCCCATTGATATGGATATTTTCAGAGTCAATGGCCGGTATTACATCTCCGAAATCAACCCGCGTTTCGGTGGTGGTTATCCTCATGCCTATGAATGCGGCATTTCTTTCCCGCAAATGATATGCAATAATGCACTGGGCAACGAAAATACAGACACCACAGGACATTACGAAGCCGGTATATGCATGTTGAAATATACCGATTTAATGACTATCAAACCGGAGTAACACCGGTTTGATAAAGCCACAGGAAAATATATAGTCACAGCCCAGTTCCTTTAATGTATTCATGTCCAGTTCCAAATTGCGATACACAATTTGACTGTTCTTGCCAAGCATCCACGCATTTCCTGTCTCGGCGTTGAACAGATAGCAGCGGCTTCCCCATGTATCGAAATAGCCGGCTGTCCCCGGGGACTTTTCCAATTCCCTTTCGATTACACGGCGGAATCTGTGCTTATATTCCAAAGGATAATTGTTGGAACAATCTTCCCACCAGAGAGAAAACAAAGGCCAAACTCCAGATACCAAACTGCCGGATACAGCCAATAGCTGAAAATAACGCAGGAAACCGCTACAGCTGTTCTTAAAATCCACCACAAGCCGACAATTACATACCCCATATAAAACTGCAATTCCCGCCAAAATTATCATGCCCCAAACTACCGCTATATATCGATGTTTTCTCTTTTCATCCATCCTCTTATAGAAAACAGCACCCACAATCAACGCAAATAGATTTTACCGTGTCCCAAAAGGGCAAAGCCCCATTCACCAGCTCTTCTCTATGGCTCACATAATTTCCGCCGCCAAAGAACAGTTCATAAAACAGATTTCTGTTTACAATCACATAAATACCCGTCAGCAAGGCAAATCCCAGGTAAATCCATTTGTTATACCGCTTTTTTATCACGGAATACAACTCTTTTTCTGTTCCACAAATTTAAGAAACACCACGCTAAAAGAGGAACCCCCATGACCGAGAGACCATAAACCGGCTGTACCGGCAACATGCAGAAGCAGCCTGCCATTGCCACAGCTAAAATGCTGCTGCCTGTCAGCTCCTTCACAGCAAGATACATTCCGAAAAAACCACATAAGAAAACTACCGCATGCTGAATCAGGAACGCATACAGGGCAGGGAAAATCCTGTACAGCAAAACGAACAGCGCCGCCGAGGGCTGCATGCCGCTGACGTTAATTCCCCCCAGCAGTTCCGGAAACACCTCTGTCCCTGTTCCCAGATATTTTGCATTCAGCACATAGCACATGATAGTTTCGTCCAGCTGGTCATGGATGGGAAATACACATTTCTCTCCCAGGATAAACAAGGGTATAAAGACAACGCAGAAGAGCAGCAGCCCAATTATCCAGAGTTGCATGGAATCCACCACCGCTATTGCCTTGTTCAATCTTTTCCAAATGCGTTTTACCTTCACTTTTCCTCTTCTCCACTCTTCGATTACACCTTGGCAGCTTTTTGTTTCTCTGCTATAATGTACAGGAACTTTTTTATTTTACTGCTTATTTGCTCATCTGTCACCCCGTTTTTGTTCCACAGGATATGGAGTAACGAATAGATTGGAGAAAAATGACTAAAAAAAAGACCCTGCTTCTGATTATTTTATCTGTACCTATACTCCTGACATTTGCTGTATTCCGGCTTGTGTACCGTACGTCTGTCGAACCACGTTGCAACTTCCGTCAAAGTCTGACTCAGTACAAAGACTTTCAGCGTATATCATATGAAGCATATGACACAGTCTTTTTATCCATGTTTCCCATTGACAACTACAAGGAAGCTGACTTTTCCTATTACCGCGGTTTGACTGTCCTGAAAACAGATAATATCCTACAGGATTCTTCTGACCTTGAGCGGTATTTTAACCATATTGCCGAAACCGACAATCCCGTTTCCACGGCATATTTGGGTATATGTCCGGAAAGGGTTACAGTAGCTGAAATATCAGAGCTGGCACGGAATTACCCCTCAATCAGTTTTGAAATTCTCTTGTTTGCACCTTCAGCAACATACTGGCAAAAACTTACCGGGGAAGAGTATTCCAAAAACATGAATGCCTATCAGGAATTTCTGGCAGACGCCGGACAATGTTCCGATGCAAAATTCTTCTTTTTGTCTGCCGAAAGCTGGCTGGTTAATAACCCTGCCAACTATATAGACGATATTTCCCTAACTGAAGATGCCGCCCACAAAATACTGGCATACACATTTCGTGACAGCTTCTATCAGACCACTGCCGAAAATACAGATGAGTTGGTTCAAAAAATGCGTAGGGAAGTCACAGCCGCCCGGGAATATGCTACAGCATACCCCTGCCTATCCCAATATGAAATTGTGTTCTGGGGAGACAGTATCATCGGCAACTATACAGACAGCACTTCCATTCCCGGAGTTGTAAACGCTCTCACCGGTGCCACCGTCTACAATTGCGGCTATACCGGAAACAGTGCTGCCATGGCACCGGACTTAATCATTTCTCTCCCCGGCATTGTTGATGCATTCTTTGCCCACAATCTTTCTGTCATTCCGGAGGGAGAACAAGTATATGAGGGAACCAAAGCATATTTCAACTATGTTCACGACACACAAAGGCAGTGTTATGTCATCAACTACGGCATAAACGATTATTTTCAGGCTTTTCCTATTTCTTCTGACGACTCCTTCGACATCACTACTTATGCAGGTGCGCTTCGCACTGCTGTAAAAACCATTCGGGAAAACTCCCCGGAATCGCAAATTATTTTGTGTACGCCTACCTACACCGCATACGCACAAGACGAATCCGATGACTCGGCAGATGTCCGCCTTGAGGACTATGTAGATGCCGTCATTGCACTGGGAGATGAATTGAGTGTAGATGTGTTGGATAATTATTATAGCTTAGGTATCAATTTCTCCAACCACGAAGAGTATCTTCTGGACAAGGTACATCCTAATGAAAAAGGCCGTTTTATCATTGCGCAGAGAATCATTGAGGCCATCCGTTAAAATATTGCATGGCTCCCTCTCCTTACTCTTCCTTCTCCAGATTGATTGTCTCTCGGATGACATACTGCGGCGAATTATTCAGGCTGATATAGATGCGCCCAATATACTCCCCGATTAATCCCAGCATCAGCATAACCATGCCGCCGAAAAACACAATTGCCGCCATAGTGGAACTGAAGCCCATGGGCACAGCCGGATTCACCAACCGCTTGGCAATGGTGTAAATACCGTAAAAGAAACCAACCATTGCGCTGAAGGCTCCGATGCCTGTAGCAATTCGCAGTGGTTTTACGGAAAAAGCCGTAAAACCGTTAAACCAGAGTCCAAGCAGCTTTTTTATGGTGTAGCCGGAGGACCCCTCCTCACGTTCCCTGTGGTTCACGGTCACATTTGTAATATTCTTGGTTGCCCTAAGCACCAACCCGATAACATAGGGATAGGAGTTCTCATATTTTACCATGTCATTCACCACAAACTTTTTTACAGCAAAATAGCTGGAAACATACAAATCAGCCGGCTTTCCCAGCATTACTCTTGTCATCAACTCATTGATTCTGCTTCCCATGTTGCGAAAAGCGGAATGCTGCTTGTGCTCATATTTCGCATAGACTGCGTCATATCCCTCCTCCAGCTTTTCCAGAAGCCTATCCACCTCATTCGCCGGAGTCTGGCCGTCATCATCCAGACAGACTACATAATCTCCGTCGGAATGGCGAAGTCCTGCCATAAGGGCCGAGTGCTGCCCAAAATTTTTTGAGAAACTAATCCCCTTGATATTTTCATGCTCCCGGCACAGCCTGCGTATAGTTCCAAAGGTGTCATCGGGGGAACAGTCGTTTACCAGAAAAATATCGTACTCATACTGCTCCATGGTTTTCATTTTTTCCTCAATCTCCGCAACCACATGGGGCAGTGTATGCTCCGAACGATAGCAGGGAATTACAAAACTTACTTTTTTCATATGCTTGTCCTTTTTCTCCTAAACTGCGTAAAGCAGAACATTTCAGTCAGAAAGCTTTGCCGGATTGATTGCTGCCATCCAAACGATATCTCGATACCGTCCCTCTATGCAGACGTCTTCCCGCAGCAGCCCTTCCCGCACAAAACCAGCCTTTTCATAGCTTTTGATTGCCTGTATATTCTCTGCAAAAGCCCGAAGATAGACTCTGTGCAGCTTTTCTTCCTCAAAACAATAACGCAGCATAAGCTTTGCAGCTGCCGTTCCCACGCCCCGTCCTCTGGCATCCGGCTCTCCGATAAAGATACCGTACTCCGCCTTGTTGTGATGCCTGTCGATATCACGGATGTAAACAGAGCCCAGAGGCTTATCCGAAGCCGAATCACAGATTATCATCTGCACCACCTTCCCGGTCTCCACCATGGTGTGAATCCAGTTTTCATGACTCTCTCTGGTGAAAAGCGCCTGATAGATAAAATTTTTTCTCACCGAG
>JAEDMI010000341.1 GCA_016303085.1 Acetatifactor sp. | reverse complement strand
CCGCACCAGCGGAACATCCCTTCCATATTGATCACATTGGAGGTGTCGAAGCCGCTCAAATCGATTTCCTCCAGCTTCTCGCAGCCCTGGAACATATGATCCATGTACTTGACCCTGGAGGTATCCACAACGCCGTTGAAGTTGATATCCGTCAGGTTTTTCATACCGGCAAACATGTAGGAAGATGTCTCATTCAGGGCGATCTTCCCGTCTGCTGCGACGAACACATCCCCACCTACGATCCAGCCGATGACACTCATATCCGCGTTGGCGGAAAAATCGAGAATATGCCTGGGAGCACTTTGTGTAGAATCCAGGAAAGTAATGGTTTTGACATCCTTCCGCTTCACATTGAGCTGCCGCCAGAAGCCCAGTTCCCCGCGCTTTGCGATTTCGGTGTCGGATAGATCATTGGGCTTCAGCATGGTGTAGGTTTTGGTGTATCCCGTTGCCGCAAAACTTGCCAAAGGCAGAACGCTGAGCATCAGGATCAGGGCTAGAATCAGTGCAGTCATTCGTTTCATAGTAGTATTCTCCTTTTTTAATTATGTGGTGGTTCAACGCGTTTGTTTTTGATTACAGGCTTATTATAGGAGAGATTGTGCGTACTGTGGTCGCCTGTGAGGCGACATTTCATACGAGCAGAGTAGTAAGCTTTATAATTGCGGTTCGCTGGATCCTGTGCTTGATTGATTTCCAATACATTTCACTGAGTTCATTCCGTTTTTCTGCGCGACTGTGACCGTTGTCCTACTGCTTTAGAAAAGTCTCCCACGGGTACCCGTTAATTGTTCCGCCCTCAGCCATAAACGGCATATCGTCTGCTGCTTCCCGGAGAATAGAAACGTCAAATTTAGGACCGATCTTCAATTCCGACAGGTGAATCCCTCCACTAAAGATTGCCATGCTTTCTTCCACGGAAGAAGTATCAAAGCTGCTGATATCCAGTTTCTTCAGTGACTCACAGCTGAAAAACATCATGCTGATATCTGTCACTCTGGAGGTGTCAAAGCTGCTCAAATTCAATTCCTCCAGCGCCCAGGATTGAAAGAACATACTGGACATATCCGTGACAGAGGAAGTATCAAAATTGCTGAGATCCAGCTTCTTAAGGAATTCGCAGCGGCAAAACATTTCGTTCATAGCCGTAACCGAGGATGTGTCGAACTGGCTGAGATCAAATTGCTTCATACTGCTGCAGAACCAAAACATCTTACTCATATCCTCGACAGTCGATGTGTCCCAACCACTGAAATCCAATTCTTTAATCCTTTGGTCATGAAAAAACATTCCCTGCATTGTTTCGCAGTTTTCCACAAAAAACGCATTGTTAAAATCCAGTGATTCCATCCACCGGTATTCTGCAAACAGATATGTACAATCCTCGGGCGCCCATACGCCTCCTTCACCTGCAATATACAGATCGTACTGCTCGTCACCTCTTAGAGTCACCCAAGCAAGCACCGATCCATCCCCCGCTTCAGACACATCCCATGCATCCTTGGGGGCGCCGGACAGCGAATCCAGGAATTTCATGGATGCAATTCTCTCCTTTTCAATATCGCTTCCGAAAACACTATAGGAAGGGAGTGCCTCCCCGCCATCCGACGGTACGTCATAATCGGACCGCAGGACTGGTCGGATCTCTTCTAGCGATCTTGCTCCGGCAGGGTAATCAGCCTCAGCAACACTACCGTGTAATTTGAAGGAGAAATCATTTAGATCAACATAGAATACATAATCTTTCTGCTCTTTATAGTCTGGACCTATATCCATAGTCACCGCAATTTTGTTTCCTGCCTTTTCTATGTTCTTAGGCCAGCAGTAATTCTCATGAAATCTGTCAATTTTACAGAGCGTCTTACCGTTCGCATCGACCGCGAAGAAATCCGGGCCAAAACCTCCATAGGCATACATCGTCCCATCTTCGCCAAAACAGCTGCGGGGGCAGCATCCGGAAAAGTCCCAATTTCAGAAATGGCTGGCGCTTGTGTTCCTGGATCATAGACTCCAGAAACATATACCCACTGAGGGTGATGGTCCGCATCCAGCCCAATAATTTCTGCATACTGTCCATCCAGATCTTCAGAATATTCAAAGTAATGAAACTGAATTTCTTTTGCTGGTTTCGCAGCAGGATCTTCTTCGGCTGCACCTGCCGGTGCTGTCTGACTCTGAGGCGGGGCTTCGCCGGAATCGTTTTCCGGAACCGGGGAAATGGGCAATTGCTTTGGTGCGGTCTCGCTGATACCGCTTTCTCCCGACAGAGAATCAGGAGCAAGAGGCCTGGATATTAAAATGTACACGGCGACAACCGCCAATAGCAGCAAGGCAACCAAAAGAATGCGAAACATTGTCCTTTTCTTAGCAATGCTGTCTCCATGGCATCGCGGACATAATCCGGTATCTTCATCCAACCGCGATCCACATTT
>JAEDMI010000340.1 GCA_016303085.1 Acetatifactor sp. | reverse complement strand
TAGACCGTGCCGAAGGACCCCAGACAATCATTATTACAGGCATCCTTAGACGGGAAGCGGAGGACAACTGCATCGGAAATTTGATATTCAACGGAAAGGAAACGGATTATGTGGAGAGCATTTATACCGGAAAGAGTTTCTCCGGCACAGGGGATTTGTTTGCGTCCGTGGTAATCGGAGGTCTTGTGAACGGGCTGAGCGCGTATGAGGCTGTTCAGAAGGCCATGAGGTTCCTGCAGCCCGCCATTGAGGAGGCTACCCGGGAGGATATTCCGAGAAACCATGGCGTAAATTTTGAAAGATATTTACCCCTATTGTAATCTGAAGATAATGTTGCCGAACGTAGAAATTCATGCTATAATCCGTGCATAAGCAGTTATTTCTAAACGGATTCATTATTTATCTAATTCTTTTTATTTCTTTAGATTCCTGCTTATATCTCAAACAACCATTAGGCAGGAGCCAAAGAAAAATGAGTATATTTTTTGCCAGGAGCTTCTGCCGGAACACAGGAGGAGACTATATGGCAAAAAACTATGAGGAACTGAAACTGTCGGACGATTTCATGTTCGGCAAGGTCATGGAGGACAGCGGGCTGTGCCGGGAGGTGCTGGAATGCCTGCTGGGGAAAACGGTGGGAGAGTTGGAAGAAATTGAGACCCAGCGGGAATTTCGCTATGCAATGGACGGGAAACCCATCCGACTGGATATTTACACCAGGGATGGGGAGGCAGTCTACGATGCGGAAATGCAGAACCTGAACCACAAAAGACCCGAGGATTATGACCTGCCCAGGCGGAGCCGGTTTTATCAGGCCTCGATGGATACAGATTACCTGAAAAAGAAACAGTCGTATCGAACCTTACCGGAAACGAACATTTTATTCATCTGTACCTTTGACCCCTTTGGGGAGGACCTGCCGCAGTACACCTTCCGAAACAGATGTGATGAGGTACCGGAACTGGCAATGCAGGATGGTACGTCAAAATATTTCTTTAATTGTACCTGCGAGGGCGAAGAAATACCGGAGGATATGCAGGCTTTGTTCCGATACATAATGACCGGGAAGCCGACGGATGAGCTGACCGGTAAGCTTCAAAAGGCAGTGGAAGCGGGACTGCGCAACGAGAAATGGAGGTCGGAGTATATGAAAGAACTACTGCATGACGATGACATGAGAGAAGAAGGCCGGGCAGAAGGCAGAGAAGAAGAGCGGGCAAATACAGAGCGCGAGAAAGCCAGAGCAGATGCGTTGGAAGCAAGGGTGCGTGAATTGGAAGAAATAATCAATAATATGAAAAAGTAAACTTGAAAAATATTTGTCGTTATTACTGCCCGGTTAACCGGCGGATAACATCATCCAGCACATCAAAGTATTCTTCAAAGGTTTTGCGGCAGCAGTCGGGGTTATCAATGACGATTCCGGGGCTGCGCAGTCCGATCAGGGAAAAGCCCATTGCCATGCGGTGGTCATCATAGGTTTCCACAACGGAAGGCTTTGGTGAGCCGGGAAAGATGGTGATGCTGCTTTCTGTTTCTTCACAACGGATTCCCATTTTACCAAGCTCTGTCACGATGGCGGCAATGCGGTTGCTCTCCTGATGACGGATATGCCCGATGCCTGTGATGGTGGTGGGGCTGTCCGCAAAAGGTGCAAGAGCCGCTAAAGTGATAGCCTGATCCGAGAAGGAGGACATGTCCACGGTGACGCCGCGGAAATGTCTGTCTGCGGGGGGCTTTACCAGGATTCCGGGCTCAGTATGGCAGACAGAGCAGCCCATTTGTTCCAGAACCTGAACGAAAGCGACATCTCCCTGCAGGGAATTGAAATGTACATTCTTCACCAGAACAGGAATTCCCAGAAGAGGGCTCATGGCATAAAAATAGCATGCGGCAGACACATCCGGCTCTACTTGGTAATCCATAGCCCGGTAGCACTGTCCGGCTGTCATACGGTAGGCGTAGGGCCGGGTGTTGTTGATGCAGCCTACACAGCTGTGATTTTCTGTGTTTCCGGTGCAATAATACAGAGGGCCGGTTTTTATGCCGAACTGTTCCATCATTTTTACAGTCATGTCAATGTAAGCCATTCCGTGAGTGCCTTCCATGGAAGTGACAAAGTCCTGCTTCGAGAGACTGGAAGCGATGAGCAAAGCACTTAAGAACTGGCTGCTCTCGTCAATGTTGACGGTAATTCTATCTTTGCAGAAGCCGTGGCTTTTTATGGTAAAGGGAAAATGTCCTTCTTCCCCTTCATATTCAATCTCGCAGCCCAATTCCTGCAGGGAATTCAACAGGGGTGCCATGGGGCGTCTGCGCATCTGCTCTGAGGCGTCCATATGATAGACACCTTCGGAAACACCCAAATAGGCAGTGAGAAAACGGGCAGCGGTACCGGCACTTCCAACGTACTGGTGAGCTTCCTTCAGGGGAACCGCTCCGCCCAAGCCT
>JAEDMI010000042.1 GCA_016303085.1 Acetatifactor sp. | reverse complement strand
GAACCAGCGGGGTATGGGGAGGGAAAGCGGCAGTTCCATACCCCGCCGCGAGGAAACAGTGGGGTTTGAAGACGGAGGTAGGAGAACTCCCCGCAATATGGAAAGATTTAAAATATTATGAAGAATCCGGAAGAAAAAATGAAGGGGACGGAAGAAACCTTTAATTTGCCGGAAGCAAAGGTTAAGGTTCCGTGAACCCTGTTGAAATGCGGACTTCCCTGCCATATACTGTGAAACATACATTGCGAGGCTTCACAGGAAAGGCGGGGGATTTTTATGGAACAGGCTACAATGCAGAGATTAAAGAGGACACAGATTATACTTTTACTGGCGGCTGCGATTCTTTTGTTTTTCGGCGGCTGTGGGAGACAGGAGGATACACCGAAAGTGACCGATTTGGAACCTAAGCCTGTATCCGTCGGCTCTGAAGATACAGAGGGAAGGAAAGAGACAGACGGAAGGGAGACAGGCGGCGAGGGTGTCATCACAGATGAGGGAGAAGATGCCGCAAATGCAGAGAGGATGGTTCAGGAGACCTTAACGCTGCCCCTTTCTAATGAAAGGGTAACGGTGGAATACACAGGGGATATTTTCATGAGCTCTTACAGAGCAATGGGTGCAGACAGCATTTATCTCACGGGATATCACGGAGAGCCGACGGGGACTCCGGAAAACAGCGATTACTTTGTTGGACATATGGGGATTGAAGACAGTGAAATACAGGAATTTTCCCCGGATATACAGGAGGATATGTTTGCGCTCAGAGCCTGTGTGGATGCTCAGGGCAGGTGCCATCTGCTTTTTACCTGAAAGACAGATAACAAAGTGACCTATGAGGATATGGAAATTCTGGTGATAAACCAAAAAGGAGAGACAGAGCAGAGAGTTGACCTGTCAATGTACCCTGAATATGAAAAAATGAAAGCCCCTTGGTATTGGATAGTGACGGATGGAAGCGGAACCTATTACTTTGGCAATCCTGCAAAGGTGCTGGCTCTTGATACAAATGAGGGGAAGTTATGGCTGTATCAGCCGGAGGGCGAAACGGTAGAAGGTCTGGGAATCGGAAAGACCGGAACGGTATACGGGGTATTTGCAGATGAAAACAGGGAAGCGTATTTGGGCAAACTCCATGCCGCTGAGGGAACTGTAATCCGTTGCGCGGAATTGCCGGAGAACAATTCGCGTCTCAGTTTCAGTATCCTGCAGCCGGGGGTGAATACGGAATTGTTACTTGCCGACAAGGGTGCAGGCATCTGGAGTTATGACGGACAGGAGGTAAAACTTGCCATATCGCTGAAGGATATCATCGGGAATGGACAGGATATATTGGCAATGGGCTTTTTGGGGGACGGCAGATGCTGTATCATGAGCTACGAAGATGAAAGATATCGATTCTATTACGTGCCGGTGGAGGGATAAAGATGAAGCATTACATTATTGTAAAGTTTGACGAATCTGTTGATGCGAATGAAATGGTATCGCAGATACGTGAATTATTTCATAAGGCTCTGGATATTAACGGAGTAGACAAGGTTGAGATTTATGTATCAAACATAGATTTACCAAACAGACATGATTTGATGATTAAGATGTCGCTTTCGCAAATTGCACTGGAGCTATTTGACAATTCCGAAGTACATAAAAAATGGAAATCAGATTATGGCCGGTATATCATACAGAAAACAATATTTGACTGTGAGTAATAAATTATGAAAAAGAATATATGTGTATTGATTGTATTCATACTTATCGGCGCAGCTTTTGCGGGCTGTGGTACGGAAAAGGGGGAAGCGGAAATCGAAGGAGAAGCAAGCGGAATTGAGCCGGGAAATCCCCTGACAGATCCTGCGGGGCGTACGGTTCTGAAAGTTGCAACCTCCTATGTATCTGACAGGCAGCTTACAGAGCGGGTGAATACATTTAATCGGAACAATGAGGAATACTTTGTAGAAGTTATTGGATATGAGTGGGACGGTATGGAGGGACATCCCGCGGATTCCTTTGCTACTTGGCTGACCATGCAGATTTTGTCGGGAGAGGGACCGGACATGGTGGAATACGGCGGGACTTATTCCCCTGCTGTAGCTTCGGGTAAGCTGATGGAGAATCTGTATCCCTATATGGAAGCGGATGAGAACTTTCACAGAGAGACATATTACGAGAATATTCTGAGGGCATTTGAACTGGAGGGCTGTCTTTACGTGCTTCCCACAGGGTTCAGAATTAATACCATGTGTGGAAAGGCGGAGGAACTGGGAAGCAAAAGAGGAGTTACGGAGAGCTGGGAAATCGGGGAGATGATTGAAGCCTACGAGAACAGCACAAACGCGGAATGGCTTTTGATGAACAACTCCAAATCCCTGATCTTTTGGGAATTATGCTCCGGGTGCATTGGAAATTATGTAGACTGGGAGACGGGAGAGTGCAGCTTTAATACTCCGGAGTTTGAGGAACTGCTGGAGTTTTCGGACACTTTTTTTGACCGATTGCTAATATCTAATGATTTTTCTTTTCGTGCATCTCTGCAAAGTGGACAGACTTTTCTGCAGCCTGTTTTGCTGGTCAGCCCGTGGCAGATTGCATCAGAGAGAATATCCTTTGGTGATGCGGATATGAGGTGGCCGGGATATCCGGTGGCGGACGGGGAGAAGGAAATGGGCGGCGGGATTGCCGATGTCTATGGTCCCACACTTTCAATCTGCGCCAACAGCAGAAATAAAGAGGGAGCATGGGAGTTTATTAAGAGCTTCCTTACTCCGGAGGTACAAAGAGAGGTGAGAGGAATTCCTCTTTTAAAATCTGCCTGCGAAGAAAAGATTCAGGAGGCATTGACTGTAGAGTTTGAGACGGTTGACGGTGTCAGGAGAGAGAAAATCAAGTACGAAATCATCGCTGAAGGGGAAGATCCGATAGGAATGACTGCCATCACGGAGAAAGACGCGGAAATCTTTCGGGATATTGTGGAAAATACTCATCGCAGCAATGGCTGGGATTATGGTATGGGAGATGTTATTTCGGAAGAGGCAGGAGCTTTTTTTGAGAAGGGCAAGGATGTGTCTGCTGTAGCTGAAACCATTCAAAACCGGGTATCGGTTTATATTGCCGAGAGGATGAATTAAGGACAAGATAATTTGTTTTTTTACAACATAGTCTATTTGTCCCTGATATTGTTTATGCTAAAATAGATAAAAATCGCTTGCATAGCGGACATGGCATAATGATGGGTTTCAGGAGGACAAATGAATGGGTGAAATGTATCAGGAGGACAAAGGGGGGCGGGAGTGCCTGTGGTATAGGCAGCCTGCCGGAGAATGGGAGGAGGCACTTCCCATCGGAAACGGGAGACTCGGGGCTATGGTGTTCGGCAGGACGGATACGGAACAGCTTCAGGTAAACGAGGAAAGTATGTGGTACGGGGGAAAAGTGGAGCGTATCAACCCCGACTTTAAGGAAAATCTTCCTTTGATCAGAAAGTATCTGGATGAAGGGAAAATTGCCGAGGCGGAGAGACTGATGGACAAAGCCATGTCAGGCTGTCCTGACAGTATGCACCCTTACCAGACCTTGGGAGAAATCAATTTTACCTTCTACGGTATAGACAAGGATAAAGTTACGGATTACAAACGCATGTTGGATTTAAAAACAGCTGTGACCACAACGGAATTCCGTGTGGGAGACACTGTCTATCGCAGGGAGATATTTGCCTCCAAACCGGCAGACTGTATTATCATGCGTTTTACGGCGGAGGGACCGGGCACCGTAGATTTTACCACACGGATGCGCAGAAGTAAGTTTTTTGACGGTGTAAAGAGATGTGGGAATGACAGTATCGAGTTGTACGGCAACCTTGGCAGGGGAGGCTATGAGTTTTCCATGGCGTTGCAGGCAAAAGTGATAGGTGCGGGAAAGGTTACCGCCATGGGAGAAAGCCTGGACGCGGCAGGAGCAAAGGAAGTCATTCTCTGTTTTACCGCCGATACGACGTATCATTATTCCAAGGAAGAACAGGAAACACAGATAAAACAATATGCGGAGCAGCATGGCCGGAGAGACATTTTCCCGGAAAAAACAATAGGCGGAGCCACAGATACAGCAAACAAGAAGAATGGAAACATTGGTGAAGAAAGCAGACTCAGCCCGGCGGAGGAGCATTTTCTTGAACTAGCCGGCAGAAAGGATATTCCCGAGTATGGGAGACAGGAATATTTCTGCCAGGCAGCGCTGCAAAACTTGCTGCATACCCGGATGAAACAGCGGATGGGAAAGGCCATGGGCCGTGACTATAAAGAACTGTTGCAGAAGCACCTTGCGGATTATAAGTCTCTTTACGACCGCTTTGCCTTTGAACTGGAGGGTGCCGAAGCCTTTGACAGTCTGCCCACCGACAAGCGTCTGGAGCAGGCAAAAGCCGGTAAGGCTGACGTGGGCCTGAGCAAGCTGCTCTTTGATTTCGGCAGATATCTGACCATTGCGTGCAGCCGCGAGGGAGGTCTGCCCGCTACTCTGCAGGGACTTTGGAACAAGGATTTCACACCGCCCTGGGACAGCAAGTATACAATTAACATCAATACGGAGATGAATTACTGGCATGTGGAGAGCTGCAATCTCTCCGATTGCCATATACCTCTTTTTGAACTTTTGGAAAAAGTGCGGAGAAATGGCAGACGTGTGGCAAGAGACATGTATGGCTGTCGAGGCTTTGTTGCCCATCACAACACGGATATTCACGGAGATTCCGCCCCTCAGGACATCTGGTATCCCGGTTCTTACTGGACCATGGGAGCAGCTTGGCTCAGCACTCACCTGTGGATGCACTATCAATACACCCGTGACGAAGCATTTTTGAAGAGAGCTTTCCCTATCCTTGCGGAGGCATCCCTGTTCTTTGTGGACTTTCTTGTAGAGAGGAACGGCTATCTGGTGACAAATCCTTCCGTGTCCCCGGAAAACACATACAGGCTGCCGAACGGACAGACCGGGTCCTGCTGTGTGGGAGCAACCATGGACAATCAGATTCTGCGCCATTTGTTTACGGGCTGCCTTGGTGCCTGGAGGGCATTGGGCGAAAAGGAGCCGGAGGGCTGTGAGATTGATGGAGTGGACAGCATTCCCGAACTGATGAAGCAGATTGAAGAATGCAGACGGCGCCTTACTCCTACTCGAATCAGCGACAGCGGCAGAATCATGGAGTGGCATGAGGATTACGAGGAGGTGGAGCCGGGTCATCGGCACATTTCTCATCTTTACGGACTGTACCCTGCGGGAGAAATAACCGTGGACGGCACACCGGAGCTGGCAGTTGCGGCGCGGAGGACACTGGAATACAGACTTTCCCACGGAGGCGGACACACGGGCTGGAGCAGGGCATGGATTATGAACCATTATGCAAGTCTTTGGGATGGTGAGACCGCATACGAGAATATAGAAAAGATGCTGGGTCAGTCTACTTACCCGAACATGTTTGACAGACATCCGCCCTTCCAGATTGACGGAAACTTTGGGGCCTGTGCTGCCATGAGCGGTATGCTTGTCCAGAGCAACGAGGAGAGGTGTGTGCTCCTGCCGGCTTTGCCAAAAGCATGGGCTAACGGCTCTGTCAGAGGTTTACGCCTTGTTGGAAATGCGGAAATCGAGATAAAGTGGAAGGATGGGGTTCTTTGTGAGGCTGTCATTTGTGCCGGAAGTGATTATGACACAACTGTCATATACGGCAAAAAACGTGTACAGGTGAAGTTGTGTGCCGGGGAAAGCCGAAAACTGTGTTTAGAGTAAATATTATGGGTTTATAAAACGGCTCCCTTTCATTTTTCGTGAAGGGGAGCCGTTCCTTTATTAAGAGCCAAATTTACGAAGCAGTTCTTCAATATCTGTCGGTTTTAGTACCTTCCCCATGGACACTACCTGCTCATTTACCACAAGTCCGGGCATACTCATAATCCCATATGCCATTACTTTTTCCATGTCGGTAACATATTCTGCTTCTACAGGAATACCTGCATTTTCAAGTGCCTTCCTCGTATTCTCATACATTTCATGACAGGACTTACAGCCTGCGCCAAGCACTTTGACAGTCTGAATTTCTGTGCCTGTCGGTTTATCGGTGCAGCTTTTCTCTGCATTTGAGGATTCTGCACTACAGCAGCAACAGCTCTTTTTGAACAATGACATTTTTTATTCCTCCTTAAAATATATTGAAACGGATATAATCAATCCGCTTTTATAGCAGCAAATACTGTATTGTGTTAAAGAAATATCCCACAAGGATTATTCCTGCGGTACATACCGCAATGAATATTCCTAACAGCTTTGGCTTTACAGCTTTCTGTAACATGATAATCGACGGCAGGGAAAGCGTGGTAACTCCCATCATAAAGGAAAGCACAACACCCAGTTTTGCCCCTTTTGCAAGCAGGGCTTCCGCAATTGGTATACACCCGAAAATGTCCGCATACATAGGAATACCACAGGCTGTTGCGAAAATAACACCGAAAGGGTTGCCGTTACCCAATACCGTTACAATCCATTCCTCAGGAATCCAGTTATGAATAATCGATCCAATGAAAACACCTGCCAGCACATACGGCACTACCTTTTTTGCCGTTGCTGCAACCTGCTCACATGCGTATTTTAATCTGTCTCTTTTTGTCAGTTTTTCCATGGGAACACTGATAGCTTTGCCGTTTTTGATAAATTCCTGTACTTGATTCTCCAGGTGCATTTTTTCAATGAGGCTGCCTCCGGCGACTGCAATGATAAGACCTACAATGACATAAGTGGCAGCAACTTTCCAGCCGAAAATGCTCATAAGCAGTACAAGAGAGCCTAAGTCAACCATGGGAGAAGATATCAGGAAGGAGAATGTAACACCTAACGGAAGTCCTGCACTTGTAAATCCGATAAACAGCGGAATGGAGGAACAGGAGCAAAACGGTGTTACTGTTCCGAGAAGAGCAGCCAGTATATTTGCCCATATACCTTTAAATCTGCCGAGTATTTTCCTGGTTCTCTCCGGCGGGAAATAGCTTTGAATATAGGAAATAATCAGTATCAAAAACCCAAGAAGAAGCATGATTTTTATCACATCATATATAAAAAAATGTATGCTTCCTCCCAATCGGCTGTCGGTATCAAGGCCCATTGCTTGAAGATTGCTTTTAATAAGCCTGTTCAGCCAATTCATGCCCAGAATTTCATTTTGAAGGAAATTCAGAATACTTTTTATCATTTCAATTCTCCCGGCTGTTGTAACTCAGCTATCATTTGTTCCACTATTTCCGCGGCACATCTCACCATCTCCGGACACTTGGTTCTAAATAAATTCAGTTCTTTGATTTTAACCATATCCTCTTCCTTGGTAAGATCGTATCCCAGCAGTTCTCTGCATACAACAGTACCTTTCGCAGCAATAAACCGATCCATAAAATCTTCTGCAATTTGATATGCTCTGTATTTTTCCTCTGTATTTCCGGCATGACAATGACCGTATTGCAGTCCAAGAACCATCAAAGCGCCGGTGACAGCCCCGCACATTTCGCCTTTGCGGGCACCGCCGCCGAATGTGGTTGCGATTTTTAACGCAATGTCTTCATTTAGCCCAAGATCTGTTGCAAAGGTAGTAAAAACAGCCTGAGAACAGTTGAAATTGTTGCTATAGTATTGTTCTGCTCTATCTGCATGTTTCATCTTTGATATCCTCTGCTTCTGTATGATTCATGAATTCATTCAAACAAGAGATTACTTTTTCCAGTCCGCTTCTTGAGATGGAGTAGTGCATCCACTTCCCGTCTTTTCTTCCGATTACAACGCCGGAATCGCAGAGTATTTTCATGTGATGGGATAAGGTGGGCTGAGAAATTTGCAATGCATCCAAAATCCGGCATGCACATTTCTCCCCATCTTGCAAGAGACGCAGAATTTGCACACGGTTTTCATCGCAAAAGGCTTTGCACATAACAGCTATTTCCTTATTATCCATTAGAGTACCTCCACATATTGAAGAATATCTATGTATCATTATAACATCATATAGATGAATGTCAATATTAAATATGTCTATTATATTGACATCCATAACATATTATGTATAATATATAACATGTTATGGAAAAGGAGGTAAAATAATGAGACTGGAAAATATAGATGACCGATATGCCATCTATGGAATGGTTTTTTCATTGAGTAACAGAATACAGATGCTTGGGGACAGGGAGTTTGACAATATTACCCTGAAGCAGCAGTTTCTGATGATTGCACTGGAATTATTTGATGAACCGCCGACGTTGAAGGAAATGGGAGAATTGATAGGCTGTTCTTATCAAAATGTGAAAAGGATGGCGGTTCACTTGCAAAAGGAAGGATATCTGGACATGGTTCAGGATGCAAAGGATAAAAGAAAGCTGCTGTTGATAAATACGGGCAAAGCAGAGAAGATGGCAGAACTGTCGGGTGAAAAAATCGCTGATTTTATGAGTATTTTATACAGGGATATTCCGCAGCAGGATTTAAGGGTAGTATTGAGCACGTTGAAAAAAATGGATCAAAATTTAGGGGGAGTGATTGAATGAAAGGAATCATTTTATACCGTTCAAAGTATGGAGCAACCAAAAAGTATGCGGACTGGCTGTCCGAGGAGACAGGTTTTCCCTGCATGGAAACAGGAAAAGCTAATTCGGATGAGATGCAAAAATATGATGTCATTATTTTAGGCGGAGGTATTTATGCTTCGGGGATTGCAGGTCTTTCTTTCCTGAAAAAGAACATAGGAAAATGGAAAGACAAGAAGATTATTGTATTTTGTGACGGAGCTTCTCCCTATGAGGAAAGTACATTTCAGGAAATTATTAAACATAATATGAAGGATGAACTGGAGGGGATTCCCTGTTTTTACTGTCGCGGAGCGTGGGATATGGAATCCATGAAATTTGCGGATAAAAAGCTTTGCCAACTGCTCCGCAAAGCGGTGGCAAAGAAGGACCCATCGGATTATGAGGTCTGGGAGAGAGCGCTGATGGAAGCGGGAGACGATAGGTGTGACTGGACCGATAAAAAGTATCTGGAACCCGTACTGGAGCTTCTTGCAGAAGAACCGAATTGATATATCGTGATGGCACCGGAGGGCATGCTCTTCGGAATCGGTATGTGTATGTGCCTGCTTCCCGAATGGAATGCGTTTATACCCGGTGTCGTTGTAACAACTGCCGGAGCGGTGGAATTGCTTCGTCGACTTGACAGGAGTGTGGAAACACCCGGAATAATCGTCGCCCTGATTATCGGTATTGCAGGCATGCTTATTATTGGAACAGGCATGTGTTGCATTATGGTTTGGAATAAAATTCTCGCACCACAAATTTTAAAATTAACAGAAGAACTTGAAAGGCAATAAATAAAAACAGGCGGTACAACAAGGAGATGTAACGCCCGTTTTCTACATAATTCTCAATTCACTGCGGCGGTTCTACGCCACGTCCTCTCCCTCCACTGTCTCCTTTCCGGCCTTTACCCGGGCAATATAATCCTTTGTCATTTCAATCACCTGACCGGACAACAGAGTAATGGCAATCAGGTTTGGAAGAGCCATAAATCCGTTGAAGGTGTCGGAGATATCTACCACCAGAGACAGAGACACATTGCAGCCGATGAAGATAACCAGCAGGAAAATCAGCTTGTAGACGGGGATTGCCTTCAGGCCGAACAGATACTCCACAGCTCTCTCCCCGTAGTAGGACCAGCCCAAAATGGTAGACAGGGCAAACAGCATGACTGCAATGGAGATGAATTTTCCTCCAAAGTTGCCGAAAACAGTTTCAAATGCGGCACTGGTTAAAGCTACACCGCTCTTTAAATGAGAGGGAAGATCCTGTCCCACATACTTTGCATATTCTGCATAGTCATATACACCTGAAGTTAAAATTGTCAGTGCGGTCATAGTACATACAATCAGAGTGTCCGCAAACACCTCAAAGATACCCCACATACCCTGAATCACGGGCTCCTTTACATCGGATGCGGAGTGTACCATAACGGAGGAACCCAGGCCTGCCTCGTTGGAAAACACGCCTCTGGATATGCCTCTTCTCATGGCTACCATAATGGTAAAGCCGGCAACGCCGCCGCCCATGGATCTAAAGTTGAAGGCATTTGCAAAAATGGAAGCAAAAGCAGAAGGCACTTCGGTAATGTGCGTGAAGATGACAGTCAGGGCGCCCAAGATATACATAATTGCCATGAAGGGAACAATTTTTTCCGTCACGGATGCAATTCTCTTAATGCCACCCACAATTACCAGACCCACAAACAGCATAATCAAAAGAGCACTTACCCAGGTTGGAACGCCGAAAGAATTTTTCAGACCGTTGGCAATTTCATTTCCCTGGGAAATATTTCCGATACCGAAGGAAGCCAGCATACAGAATACGGAGAAAATCACAGCCAACCACTTCCAACCCAGCCCTTTTTCTATGTAAATCATGGCACCGCCCACCCAGTTGCCCTTTTCGTTGCGGTAACGATACTTTATGCCCAGTGTATTCTCTGCGTAGTTGGTCATCATACCTAAGAATGCGGACAGCCACATCCAGAAGATGGCACCGGGACCGCCAAGTGCAAGTGCAATGGCCACACCTGAGATGTTTCCCACACCGATTGTGGCGGCAAGAGCCGTACAAAGCGACTGAAATTGGGAAATGGAGTGTTTGTCGTCGGTGCGCAGCACCTTTTTGTTGCCCTTTTTGAACAGGGACAGGAAGGTGACATCCAGCCAGTATTTGATGTGGGAAATTTGGAATACCTTGGTCCTGACGGTGAACATCAGGCCTACCAGCAGGAAAAATACCAGCATGATGGGTCCCCAGATGAAGTTATTCAGGTGGTTGTTGACAGTGGTGACAACATTGAGAATTTTGTCGAGCATAGATTTTTCTCCCCTCGTTTGAATTTGGTTATGAAAAAAGGCATAATGAAAAAACCATTACGCCTTTGTAACGTTAATACTTTAATAGGATAATACATAAAAGTGCGCAGGTCAAGAATAAAATAAAAAAATGCAAGAGTAAGGAGTCAGTAATATCACATTTTACAGAAATGTGATATAATGAGCCTTACATAAAGGAGAATAAAAATGTTTGTCAAAGAGTTGGGAAGCGGAAACGGACTGAATTGGAAGATGCAGGTTGACGGAAGCGGCGAGGCGATGCCTGCGACGGTGCCGGGCAGTGTCTATCAGGACATGCTGGACAACGGGAAAATGGAAGACCCCTATTATCGGGATAACGAGCTGAAGGCTCTGGCACTGATGGAGCATGATTTTATCTATACCACAGAATTTGATGTGCCGGAAGAGATGAAGAACCGGGAGAAAGTTCTGCTTCGGTTTGAAGGAATCGACACGGTTGCGGATATTTTTCTGAACGGGCAGCTGTTGGCATCGGTCTGCAATATGCATCGTACCTTTGAGTATTCGGTCAGAGAACTTCTGCGTGACGGACTCAATGAACTGAAGGTGGTGCTTCATTCGCCCACCGGATATATTCAGGAAGCTTTTGAAAACAGATTTCTGGACGGAAGCTCAGATGCCATGAGAGGATTTCCTTATCTGCGGAAAGCTCACTGCATGTTCGGCTGGGACTGGGGCCCCCGCCTGCCGGATGCGGGAATCTGGAGGAAAGTAAGTCTGGTTGGATATGATACCGCCCGGCTGGACGGAGTCTATATCACACAGCAGCACACCGGTGGACAAGTCAGGCTGAAATTCCGGGTGGATGTAGATAAGTGCGGCGAAGAGCGGATTCTGTCTTTTGGAAAGGATGATAAGAAGCTGGGGGATTTGTCTTACACTGTGAGAGTAACGGGACCGGACGGAAAGCAGTGGCAGCTTTCCGGGGCAGCGGAGGGAGCAGAAGCGCAGATTATCATCGACAATCCGATGCTCTGGTGGCCCAACGGCTACGGTGAACAGCCTCTTTATCAGGTGGAGACGGAGCTTAAAAAAGACGGCCGGGTACTGGATACCTGGAAAAAGAGAATCGGTCTCCGCACGTTGACTGTACATATTGAAAAGGATGAATACGGGGAATCTTTTGCTCATGAGGTAAACGGTGTACAGATTTTTGCCATGGGTGCGGATTACATCCCTGAGGACAATATTCTGCCAAGAGTGACGCCGGAGCGAACAAGAGATTTGTTACTGCAGGCAAAAAATGCACACTTTAACTGTATCCGTGTCTGGGGAGGCGGCAATTACCCCTACGACGAGTTCTGGGATATCTGCGATGAACTTGGACTGATTGTGTGGGAGGACTTTATGTTTGCCTGCGCGGTTTATCAGCTGACGGAGGAATTTGAGGAGAATATAACGGCAGAGTTTGTGGACAATATAAAGAGAATCCGTCACCATGCCTGTCTTGGCCTCTGGTGCGGAAACAATGAGATGGAGTCCTTTGTGCAAAGCGGTCTCTGGGTCAGCAGGCAGCAGGAGAGGGCAGACTACATCAAAATGTATGAGTATATTATCCCGAAAGTATTGAAGGAGCATGACCCCAACACCTTTTACTGGCCCTCCAGCCCCTCCTCAGGGGGCAGCTTTGACAATCCAAATGATCCTGACCGCGGAGACACACATTACTGGGATGTCTGGCACGGAAATAAGCCCATTACGGAGTACCGAAAATTCTTTTTCCGGTATGTTTCCGAGTTTGGTTTTCAATCCTTCCCCTGCATGAAGACGGTAGAGCGCTTCACGGAGTCTGAGGACAGAAATATTTTCTCCTATGTGATGGAAAAACATCAACGCAACAGCTCCGCCAATGGCAAGATTATGAATTATATGGAGCAGACCTATCTCTATCCGGGGGATTTCGATACCATACTCTATGCGTCTCAGCTCTTGCAGGCAGAGGCTTTGAGATATGGTGTAGAGCATTTCCGCAGGAACAGAGGCAGATGTATGGGCACCATTATCTGGCAGCTCAACGACTGCTGGCCTGTGGCAAGTTGGGCGACCATTGACTATTACGGAAGATGGAAAGCGGCGCAGTATTATGCAAAGAGATTTTTTGCGCCTGTTATGATTTCCTGCCAGGAGGAAGGCATTCTGACTCAGGACACCAATCCTAATGCCCAGCCCTACGAGGTAAAAAAATCCATTCACCTGAATGTGTCAAATGAAACCATGCAGGAGAAGAGGGTGAGAGTGGAATGGAATCTGCGGAACCGAAGCGGAGAGATTCTTCGGGGAGGAGATGCGGTAATCACGGTTCCCGCTCTTTCCGCCGTATGGTTGGAGAAAGAGGACTGCATGGATGCAAAGCTGTATGAGGACTATGTAAGCTATGAATGCCGGGACTATAATTGCACCGGATGCGAAGAACCCTTGTCCGCCGGTACGGTTTTATTCTGCCAGCCCAAGCATTTCCGGTTTGTGAATCCCGAACTGACCGTAGTTGTGGACGGAGATGAACTGGTTGTCACGGCCAAAGCTTACGCGAAATCCGTGGAAATACAGAATGAAACTGAAGATTTACTGCTGTCAGACAATTATTTTGACATGAATGGGGGAACAGAGCGGGTGAAAATCCTGAAAGGGGAACCTACAGGTCTGAAGGTGCGCAGTGTGTACGATATCCGATAAAGAATAAATACCCCTGAAAAGGGAGGATGCCAAGGAACCGGGTTCCTTGGCATTTATTATGAAAAAGTTATTTAGTAAACAATTAACTGTGATTGGCTTATTTGGTGTTTTGCTTTATCTTATGGTCTTAGTATAGGATAAGAAAATGTCTAAAGAATGATGATAAATTAAAGAAAACTTGAATTAATTGTAAACAAAATATGAACGAGACAGTACCATGGTACTAGCCTCGTCCATTAATTGTCTAATTATTCCAAATTTATCCGGAAATTATAAAATTACTTGTCTAATTTTTCCGGCTCGGGATAAGTTTCTCCGAAGGTATTTACGGTGACAGTTTCGATGACCTGGGGCTCCAGGGGTCTGTCGCTCCAGTCGGTTCTGGTCTCCGCAATCTTGTTTACAACTTCCATGCCTTCGATAACCTTTCCGAAAGCAGCATAGCTTCCGTCCAGATGAGGTGCATCCT
>JAEDMI010000339.1 GCA_016303085.1 Acetatifactor sp. | reverse complement strand
GTCTCCGAAGCTCACTGCTGATTGGGAAAATGCCCTTACCCTTGTTGCAAAGGGCGAGTATTCCATGCAGGAATTTATGGATGGCATTGCGGATATGGTAAAGAACCTTGTGCAGACCTATCACAGCATTAGTGACGAGCAGAAATCCATGTTTGGAGGAAATCAGAGCGCACAGGAAGCCCTTGGAAAATGTCCGAAATGTGGCGGTGATGTTGTAAAGGGAAAATATGGTGCTTACTGCAAAAATAAGTGTGGTATGAATGTGGGCAGGGCTATGGGGACTGTACTTTCCGATACGCAGATTAAGAGTATGCTGGAGGGGAAAAAGACTTTCGTCAAGGGTTTAAAGGGAAAGAAAGGCACTTACGATGCTTACCTGATTCCAGAAGGAATTGAGGATTATTCCTATACCAAAGATGGCAAGGAAATCAAAGGCTCACAGTATAAGGTCAAGCTGGAGTTTGCAAAAAGAAGTAAGTAACAGCACAGAAAATGGAGGATACGAACATGAATGAAGTAAATGAAAATGTAACTGTAAACGGAGCCGGAACACAGGATGAGGAGCCTGCGGCAAAGAATAATGAAACCAAAGCGGAGAAGTTCATCCGTTTTGGAGAATACCGCATGAACAAAGCGATTGATGCGATTGGAAGATTGGAACACCTTGCCAATAAGTCAGCTTATGAATATACAGCGGAGCAGGTAGAGGCTATGTTTGGTGCTTTAGAAAATAAGGTAGCAGATGTAAAAGCAAAATTCAGTACAAAGAAACAGGATAATACATCTTTTTCTTTTGGAACACATGCAGAGTAAGGAGGAAACCAGGAATGAAACAGTTAGAAAAAGAAATTGCGGAAGCAAACAAGCAGAGCATGATGAAGCGTTATCAGTTGTATGGAACGAAAGCATCAAAGCTGGCAGACAAATCACAGAAGAATACCGGGAAGGGAGAGAGAAAGTAATGGAATATAAGGATTTTGTAGAACAGGTAAAAAAGCAGATACAGGACTTTTTACCGGAGAAATTTGCAGATGCAACGGTTTCTGTTCATCAGGTAGTAAAGAATAATGATTGTGTTTTGGATGGTCTGACAATCCGGACGGAAGAAAGCAATATTTCTCCAACCGTATATCTGAATCCGTATTTTGAGCAGATACAGGATGGAGCTGAGATGGATGATGTGCTTGGGCAGATTGCAGCCACATATCAGGCACATTATATTGACCATGATATGGATGTATCTGATGAGATTGAGCTTGCCATTGCACAGGCAAAAGCCGACAACGGAGAACGCTACACCATTAAGCAGATGGAGAAATCAAGAAAATCACTTCTTACAAGGCTTGAAAAGCTGAATGATGCATCAAGGAAAGATAATGTAGTGACCTTTGAGCAGCTTGGTGTGGACAGGCTTTTCGTGGACGAGAGCCATAATTATAAAAATCTGTTCCTTTATACTAAGATGCGTAATGTGGCAGGAATCGCACAGTCAGAGGCACAGAAGTCCTCGGATATGTTTGCAAAATGTCAGTATTTAGATGAGTTGACGGGCGGTAAGGGCGTGACCTTTGCAACAGGTACGCCGATTTCAAACAGTATGACGGAGCTTTACACCAATATGCGTTACCTTCAGTATGGTACGCTTCAGAAGTTAGGTCTGGGACATTTTGACAGTTGGGCATCCTCTTTTGGAGAAACGCAGACCGCCATTGAGCTTGCACCGGAGGGAACCGGATATCGGGCAAAGACAAGGTTTGCAAAGTTTTTTAATCTCCCGGAGCTGATTGCACTTTTTAAGGAGAGTGCCGATATTCAGACACCGGATATGTTAAATCTCCCTGTGCCGGAAGCAGAGTATGAAAATGTGGTGCTAAAGCCAAGTGAATATCAAAAGGACATGGTGGCATCTTTGGCAGAAAGGGCAGAAGCCGTGCGTGACAGACAGGTACAGCCCTATGAGGATAATATGTTAAAGATTACCAATGACGGAAGAAAGCTGGCATTAGACCAGAGGCTTATCAATGATATGCTGCCGGATGATGAAAATTCAAAGGCAAGCACCTGTGTGGAAAAGGCATTTGAAATATGGGAGCAGACAAAGGAGCAGAAATCAACGCAGCTTATTTTCTGTGACCTGTCAACACCGAAAGGAGATGGTACATTTAATGTTTATGATGACATCCGCAACAAGCTGATCGAAAAGGGTGTCCCACCGGAAGAAATCGCATTTATACATGAAGCAAATACGGAGCTTAGGAAAGCGGAGCTGTTCGGAAAAGTAAGAAGCGGACAGGTTCGTTTTTTACTTGGTTCCACACAGAAGATGGGAGCCGGAACCAATGTGCAGGACAGGCTTATCGCACTGCACCACCTCGATGTGCCTTGGCGTCCTTCTGACATTGAACAGCAGGAGGGGCGTATTTTACGACAGGGCAATCTTAATCCAAAGGTCAAGATTTTCCGCTATGTGACGGAAGGAA
>JAEDMI010000338.1 GCA_016303085.1 Acetatifactor sp. | reverse complement strand
TTTAGGGGTAATTCCGGCTCTAAATTATCCCAAGAACCATAGAAATTGGGATTTGCCGAGGAGTTAAGTTCCAACTTGCCTCCGTTTGGAAAATCTGAATTGTCTATTTACAATGCGATGTAGGCGACATTTTGAAATTTGACGGGAATCCGGATGACGAGGAGGTGCAGGATGAAAAAGAAAAGTGAAGATAGAGCCGGAAAAAAACGGAAATTAGTAGTGCTTGTGGGGATGGCAGTTGCTGTGTGGCTTTTGGGAGGTTGTAGTCTGGTGAAGGAAGAACTGCAAACTGAGGGAGAGAATAAGCTGGTGGGGGTTTTTATGACCAACGAGTACTTGGATACAGGCACATCGGAGTTAGATATCAATTGGAAGGGCGAAGTCAGCTTCCGGGAGGAGGCGGGGCGGATCCCGGGAGAATTGCTGTGGGACCGGGATACAGACGAATTCAGCGAACCCTCGGGAATCGTGTTTGAAGGAGTGGAAGGATACGGAATTTACAGTATAGAGCTTCCTAATGAGCACAGTGAGTATGGCACGGGTTATTCGTTTCAGGATGAAATCTTTACGGAACTGCATATAGCTGTGGACGATGAAGGAGAATCCATGGAGGCAACGGTTTATGTGGAGCAGGATGGTCCTACAGACTTTTATATGAATCCTGTTTTTCAAACCCCGGATGGGGAAATTTATATGCAAAAGGGCAGTGCTGTGTCCTGCGAGACATGGGCAGAGGGTCAGGCTATGTCCCAGACCATCTCCACGGAGCATACAAGGAACCGGAACGGCGAGGAGACGAAAAAAAGAGCCAGTTTTACCGTACATGTCATCTGTAAAGAAAAGGAAGAAACTGCAAACCTGATATGTATGAACAGTGAAAATAAGGTAATTGATACAATTTCTTCGGAGGCTCTTTTGGGGATTCTTTCAGTCAAGCAGCAGGAACTGCGGATTCCTGCGGGAACAGCCTATCTGATTGCGGAGCGACAGACGGAAAATGGTGAGATGATACGCACTGTCTGCAGCCGGGGTGAGGAATTTTTGAACCTGATGCGCCCTCTGGAAAACGGATATCTGGTGCCGGATGGATTTACGCTGGTATGGGAGTAGATAATAGTAGAGTTGAGACAAAATTTTTTATAAGTATTGTATTTTATACATTTCTGTGATATGCTTCTATCAAAGCATATATTTCTAAAAGTTCAGATGATAGTCTAACTCTCTATGTTCACAAAAATCTATGCTTTTAAATCACATTAAAATTTGAGAGCAGGAGATTTTGGGAGATTGTATAACCCGGCTTAACAGCATTTCACAATAAGCTATGGGAAAATTTATTCCATTCATGTCCTGCGAAGGAGGACAAATGGAAAATGAAAATTCTGTAACCGTAACTGCCAACCGCCAGTACAAGAGCACACTGTTCTGTATGCTTTTTCGGGACAAAAAATCGCTTCTGGAGCTGTATAATGCGGTGAATCATTCACACTATACAGACCCGGAAGCCCTGGAGACAGCCACACTGGAAAACGCTATTTATATGAGTATGAAAAATGACCTGGCTTTTTTGGTCGATATGCATCTGAACCTGTATGAGCATCAGTCCACATATAATCCCAACATGCCCTTGCGGGATTTGCTGTATGTGGCAAATGAGTATCAGAAGCTGATAAAGGATGCCAGTATCTATTCCTCACAGCTGATAAAAATACCGGCTCCCAGATTTATTGTGTTTTATAACGGGCGTGAAGCCAGACCGGGCAAAGAGGTTCTCCGCCTCTCGGATGCTTACTTTACCAAAGATGAAGACCCGGAGTTGGAACTGAAGGTGACAGTGCTGAATATCAATGAGGACAATAACAGGGAACTGCTGGAACAGTGCAGTACCTTGAAAGAGTATATGCAGTATGTAAACTGTATTCGGAAGTATGCGGACATGCCGGGAGTGACATTGGATAGAGCTGTGGCCAAGGCAGTGATAGAATGTATTGAGAAAGGAATCCTTGCGGATTTCTTAAGGAGGAACAAGGCGGAAGCAATGAGTATCAGTATTTTCGAGTATAACGAAGCGGAAGAAAGGGAAAAGCTGCGGAAGGCAGAGTATCAGGGTGGCTATGAGGATGGCGTCGCCGACGGAATTGCTGATGGCATTCGGCAGGGAATACAGCAGGGAATACAGCAGGGAATACAGGCCTTGATTGCCGATTATTTAGAAGAAGGATATTCGGAACAAAAAATCATCGAAAAGATAGAGAAAAGATTTGGGTTGAAAGCAGAAGAAGCACGGAATTATTTTGAGAAATACTAGGCATGGGAAAGGGACGGAATCCGCAGCTTTTCCTGCTCGATAATTTCCGGAATACTGCCCTTTATGAAAAAGGTGCAGTCCTCCTCATGAAAATCTGTTGCCTTATACTCTTCGATATCTTTGGGGACAAAGCCCAGAGTGATTTTTCCGATAGAGTTTCCGAACAATTCAATTACCTCA
>JAEDMI010000337.1 GCA_016303085.1 Acetatifactor sp. | reverse complement strand
ATGGTTCTCATCCACACCTCTGTCGGACAGAATCAAAATGTTCACCCCGTCCCTGTAGGCACGGTCCACCTCCACGAAGAGCCTGTCGATAGCGCGCTCCAGACTGGTGTTCTTGTAATAAGTAATGGGAACCACCTCAACCTTAAAGCCCTCAGCCTTCATATTCTTAATTTTCAGCAAATCCGTGTTGGTCAGAATGGGATTGTTGACTCTCAGCACATTACAGTTCTTGGGTGTTTCCTGCAAAATATTGCCCTCAGTTCCGATGTAAACCGTGGTAGATGTAACAATCTCCTCACGGATGGCATCGATGGGCGGGTTCGTCACCTGGGCAAACAACTGCTTAAAGTAATGGAACAGGGGATGATAGGATTTGCTCAGCACAGGCAGGGGGGTATCCACACCCATAGCGGCGATTGCCTCTCCGCCGTTCTTTGCCATGGGCAGGATGCTTGCCTTCAATTCATCATAGGTGTAGCCAAAGGCTTTCTGCATCCTCTGCCGTTCCTCGTAGGTGTACTCGGGAACGCGCTGGTTGGGAATGATAAGGTCCTTCAAAAAGACCAGATTATTGTCAAGCCACTCGCCGTAGGGCTGTGCGGAGGCGTATTTTTCCTTCAACTCCTCATCGGAAATTACTTTCCCCTGCACCGTATCCACCAGAAGCATCTTTCCGGGGCGCAGTCTCTCCTTTACCTTAATCTTTGTGGGGTCGATGTCCAGCACACCCACCTCAGAGGAGAGAATCAGCGTATCGTCCTCGGTAATCATGTAGCGGGAGGGGCGAAGGCCGTTTCTGTCAAGCACTGCACCCATGATATCTCCGTCGGAGAACAAAATGGAGGCCGGGCCGTCCCATGGCTCCATCATAGTTGCATAATACTGATAGAAATCCCGCTTTGTCTGGGACATGGCCTTATTGTTGGCCCATGGCTCGGGAATGGCAATCATCACCGCCAAGGGCAAGTCCATGCCGCTCATCACCAGAAATTCCAAGGTGTTGTCCAGCATAGCGGAGTCGGAGCCTGTCTTGCTGATTGCAGGAAGCACCTTGTGCATCTGTCCCTTCAGGTACTCGGACTCCATGTTCTCCTCACGGGCCAGCATTTTGTCGGCATTTCCACGGATGGTATTAATCTCACCGTTATGCACCATGAGACGGTTGGGATGCGCTCTCTCCCAACTGGGATTGGTATTGGTAGAGAAGCGGGAATGTACCATGGCAATGGCGGACACAAAATCCTCACTCTGCAAATCTGCAAAGAAGGTGCGAAGCTGTCCCACCAGGAACATACCCTTATAGACAATGGTACGGCTGGAGAAAGATACTACATAGGTGTCCTCTGTAGACTGCTCGAACAGGCGGCGGGCAATGTAAAGTTTGCGGTCAAAGTCCAGCCCCTTCTTCACATTGGTAGGTTTTTTTACAAATCCCTGCATGATATGGGGCATACATTCAACCGCCTTATGTCCCAATACGTTGGGGAATGTTGGCACTTCACGCCAGCCAAGGAATTCCAGGCCTTCCTTCTCAACGATGATTTCAAACATCTTCTTCGCCTGGTTTCTGCGAAGTTCCTCCTGAGGGAAGAAGAACATTCCTACACCATACTCCCTCTCTTTTCCCAGTTCAATGCCCAGAGGCTTTGTCACTCTCGCAAAAAACTTATGGGGAATCTGAGTCAGGATACCCACGCCGTCACCGGTCTTTCCCTCGGCATCCTTTCCGGCCCTGTGTTCCAGATTTTCTACAATCTTCAGGGCATTCTCCACCGTCTCCCGGCTCTTCTCACCCCTGATATTCACACAAGCACCGATACCACAGTTATCATGCTCAAACTCCTCCCGATATAGCGGTGCTTCCGGTACTTCCTTCTTCACATCAAACATGGCTGTACTCCTTTCATGTATCCACCGTTGCTGCCGGCGACTTCTCAAAGCGCCGTGATAACGGCGCTCACTCCGGCCCTATGCGCGCAAAAAAGGACGCAATGAGCTTATATACGCCTCATTGCGTCCTTTTCTGGTACTATACACTATTTTTTCCTATTTGTAAACAACTACTTTTTGGTAAATTGTCAGATTATTTGAATATTCATCCAAGCATGCTTATTTTTCTAACATTTTTTGGTTATTGTCTGTATATTTTCTGTTTTATCCGGTGATACACCCCGGAAAACACCTTGTTCTCCGCCATTTTTCTTCGCAGCGGTGCCAGAGTCAGTGCCATAATCATCTTATATTTCAAAAGCTCTGCTTTTCCCATATAGGCAGCAGTAATCTGTTTATGCTCCTGTTTATCCCGTTTCCCATTTTCTTTACTCTCGGAATAACCGCCGCCCTCGTAGGAGGACACCGAGAAATTCATGTGAACAAATTCCGCTTTTCCCCGATAGAAACACCAGAGAAAATGGTCATAGTCCGCACGAATTTTATATTGCAAATCATAGGGCTTTTTCTTGCATAACTCTGCACTGTAAAAACAGGACTGGT
>JAEDMI010000336.1 GCA_016303085.1 Acetatifactor sp. | reverse complement strand
GGGTGGCTTTCATGGCTGCCAGGGGGAAGTATTTATATTTTTTCAGTAGGCCCTAAATACATACTGCCATAACCCCATCTGCACACCCAGCCGCGACAGTTTCCTGACAGGGCGGTACCGCTCCGACGCTCCAGCGGAGCTGCGGCAGACCGCATGGCTTGGCGGAAAAAGCCGTCTCCTTTATACGGGAACGGGGTAGTGTCAAGAGTAATTCGCAAATTAGGGAAGCTCTGATTCATTCGGCAAGAGCCGGCGGCGAGAGATTCTTTTCCAGCCGAAGGTTCAAAAAACGGCGGAATGCTGTATGTATTTCCCGTTTTATGGATGGGGGAAAGATCCGCTGCCCAGCCTCAGCCGAAAATATGATCCGTCCAGACCCCAAAATGTTTTTTAAGATGTCCAAGCAAATTTCAATTTCAGTTCCAGAATCTTCTTTTGCTGGCTTTCATTCACACTTATAGCTTTTTCATTCCGGGAAAAGCTATGGATGCGGAAAGAAAATGTCGTTTTCCCCCGGAAAGCGTCTGGTCTTTCCGGAAAACCATACAAGGAGAGAGTTTGGTATGAAGAGCAACAACCAGATCAACATTCCCGAGGCTCGGGAGGCTATGGACAAGTTTAAGATGCAGGCGGCCAGCGAAGTCGGCGTGAACCTGAAGCAGGGCTACAACGGCGACCTGACCTCCCGCGAAGCCGGCTCCGTGGGCGGCCAGATGGTCAAGAAGATGTGTCCCAAACAAACTATAACCTGTGAAAGAAAAAATCGAATCGCTGAGGGTCATGTACAAAATGTTCAGTACATAGTTTCTTTCACAATTTGATCAAAACCTCCACAAAACACGAAGCTTTGTGGAGGTTTTGCATTGCCTTTTGCTCGTGGATGTCCTGCCATAATTCTTGTCAGTTAAGCGAGAGAGAAAACTCCACTTGCAATAATCTTCTGCAGAGCGGTGATTGCGGTTTCGTAGGGAACTTCCTCAAAGAGGATCCTGGCGGTAATATCCTCGTAATCCTGCTTATAGACAGTCTTATCAACGATCTCCTGCAAGAGTGTATTCACATCAATGCCATCTTTAGCAGAGCGGCAATTGGCATGGGGCTTTCTCTCTTCGAAAACATCCCAAACCAACTGTTTCATAGAATCGTTCAGGGCGGCTACATCCAACAGCTTATAGATGTCGTACACATGCCGGGAGTGCTCGTGGACAGCATCACAGAGGTAGTAATCTCCAAGAGCAAACACCTTGTCAACAAGGGTACGTTCCGCTGTCTGCACATTCAGCGCAAAGGGCTCCAGACCGTACTGCTCAATCAGTTCAGTGAAACTGTTGTGCTTAAGATAGTCGTAAATCAAACTGGATGCCAGCATCCGCTTGCAGGGGTAGGCTTTGATGTATACGGCAGTCTCCACGATCAAATGTTCCTTCAGGAAGCTGGTAGGAAAGACGGTGGGATATTCCACCACATACCGGTTGTAGTCCCGGCGGCTGCGGACTTTATCCGTATTTATGAGGGTAAAGCCAAATTCATCAATGATGGAAACAATGGCCTCTTTCAACTTCTTCCGCTGCCCCTCCGTGGGGTGTGTTTCTGAATCAATATTGAGATCGATGTCCTCAGAAAAACGATTGATCAGCTTGTAGCACTTGGAAAGAGATGTACCGCCCTTGAAGATGATGTTTGGCTGCCGCGCCACGATCCTCTGGAGGAACAGTGTCACGTAGTAGTCCTTCTCGATGATGCTGGCTTCGATACCAGTGTCCTCAGATACCCGGAGGATGACCTGTTCAAACAAAGATGGATCATTGTGCAACACTGTAGATCAGCTCACTTTCGACAAGTGTACGCAGAGCCTTATCCGGAAAAACCGGCGCATAGGTTGTAATATCCTTTCTGGTGATTTTCCGGTCAGAGATAAACTTCACAATGCTTGCTTTTTTGTCATCATCCAGCAATTGCGGATCCAGATCGTTCATCAGCTCCAGGAAGCTGAGCACATCCGCATTGGCAGTGGTGATTTTTGTTCTTGCCTTACGGAGCAAAACCTTTTGTTTTCCAACATACACATCCCGGACGCGGGTAGTTTCGTTATTGGTGTAGATCTCAATCACATTGGGCATCTGGGTAGTCAACCGGAGCTGATTCTGAAAGGTTATTCCGGAATAGTAACCAACCGTTACTCCTCCCTGGGAGATGTACTTGCGTTCGATCACTTTTCTGGGATTCAGCAGACTCTTGCCGAAGGGGGTCTGTGTAGGAATATAGTAAATTCCCTTCTCATAACGGACAAGCTTTCCTTCTTCGCAAAGTCGCTTCAACTGCTTATAAATCCACGGCCGGGAATAGTCCTGAAACGATATTTCAGAGGACAGAATCGGTTCATTTGTCCCATACTGCCGCAAAAGGGTTTCAAACAAGGTCATAGCGTGCATCTCCTTTCTACTAGTACTTCATCCGGATAGTAACAATACTTTACAGTACTGAAAAAATTTGCTAT
>JAEDMI010000335.1 GCA_016303085.1 Acetatifactor sp. | reverse complement strand
AGATATTCATCTGAAACCCGATACCGTCATCCGCCACCTCTATAATAACCGTGTCACCCTGCAGATGCGTACTGAGGGTCACAGTGCCGACATTTTTGCCCTTCTGTAGCGCATTTCTCACTGCATTTACTACGAGTGGCTCAATAGATAACGGCGGAATCATGAAATCTGTGGTCTCAATTTCGTATACCGCCTGAATCCGGTTTTTAAGGCGTCTCTCTTCAATATTTAAATATGCCTTAATCTGGTCCAGTTCCTGAGAGAAAGGAATCATCTCCTTCTCCTGCAGAGCACGCAGATTTGCACGTAAAAACTGTGTAAAATCATACAGCATATTGTAAGCTGCTTCAGAATCCGTGCGAATCATCAGCCGGGCTGCTCCCAATGCATTAAAGATAAAGTGAGGCTGCAACTGGCTGAGCGTAGCCTTCAACAGCAAATCACGCTTCTCTGCCTCCCGTTTCAATATTTCCATCTTCTCGATTTCATATCTGTACAGTTCCTCCACACCGATAAACACAACACATATGACAATGCCGTAGCGAATCAGGGAACCTGTTGGCATTTTGGTAAAGTAAAGCTGCAACAGTTCCAGAAACAACGTAATCATCAAAATAACGAAGCCTGCAAATCCGGCCTTTTTCTCTTCCGCTTTCCCCGCATGCCAGATAGCAATCACATCACATAGGAGAATGACAACAAGCCCTGCCAACATGACATAGGTAATTGACACCATTTCCGGCAAATCAAACGCTCCCATCGCTACCATACACACATTGACAACCGCATGGAGCAGAAAAAGTCCCGCTACTGCTCTGTACTTTCTCCTCCGGCTGTCGAAATATTCACTCAGGAACATACACAGAGAAACAGGCAACATGAACCAGAAAAACCACGAAATCAATTCTACCTGTACCGCCGAGTAATATTTGATTTCTACACTTACAGTGCCGAACCGCAGCCAGTTGCCCAAGCAGAAAACGAGACACCCCAGATAGGTAACCATCGCCCCCTTCTCCCGAAGGCAAAGAAGATATATGCCGTAGACAAACAAAACCACGCCCATCAGAATCAACATCATATCCAGGAAATTATTAAACTGGTATCTGCTCTGGGTCATGTAGACAATAGGTGCCTCGGAATCCGCCAGATACACCAGACTCAGCGAGCCGCCGCAATTATTATACGGACTGGATACAACAATGGAAATCAGCTCCGTTCCCTCCGGAATTTTCACATAATTGTAGCCGTTTAGAGGAACCCTGTCATTCTTCGGTGACTTCACGGTAGCCCGCTCATAAATCAATACACCATCCGCATACACGCTGAAATACTCGTTGAAGCTGGGAACATACAGCAGCTTTCCCCATTCCTCCGGAGTGATTCGGTGGTAAAAAGAAGTCTCTATCCCTGCATCCACACTCTTGCTATATGGAAGCTCCACATCCACCTGACAGTCATCCTCCATGAGATACCATCCCCGGTCATAAAAACGAATTCCTTCTATTTGCCCGGTACTTGTCTGCCATGCGGCACTTACCTTTGGAATAAATATCACTATCAGCAAAACTATTGCCACCACACAGGCTATGGCTCTGGCTTTCTTCTCACTCCGCATTACAGTCACTCCAAATCTCTTAACACATTGCGATACTTTATTATACAAAGTTTCGACATTTATTTCAATCCCCGAAAAGAATCCTGCCGGATTCATATTTTTCGATATAACCGATTTTGCATATCTTCATTATTTCAGGGAGTTACGCACCGGGTCTCACTGCTCCAGCATGTTTTCTATGAATATGCCATACCCCCTGGTGCTGTCCTGGACAAGGACGTGGGTAACGGCACCGATTATCTTCCCGTTCTGGACAATGGGGCTGCCGCTCATCCCCTGTACAATACCTCCGGTAATGTCCAGAAGCTGTCGGTCGGTAACCTCCAGTTCGATACCGCGATTGACATTGTCATGATCCAGATGAATTTCCGTGATTTCTATATCATAGTATTTTGCGTTACCATCCACAGAACAGAGTATCTGTGCAGGTCCCTCCTCAATCTCCTGCTTCAGTCCTATGGGCATCGGCTCCCTTACCCCCATGGAAAGCGCCTTGGAATTGCAGGTTCCGAAGATTCCCCGGCTGCTGTTGCTGACGATTTCTCCCAGAATATGATCGTCAGAATAGACAATCATTCCCGTCATCTCTCCCGGTTTACCGGCAGTTCCTTTTTTGATATCTACGATGCTTGTCTCGTAAAGAGTTCCACCCTCCATATGCATAAGAGTGCTGGTATCCACATCATTGATACCATGTCCCAACGCTCCGAAATTCCCTTCGCTGTCAATATAGGTCATAGTTCCCACGCCCTGGGCATTATCGCGGACCCAGACCCCCATTTTATACGCACCGTTTACATCCTTTTCCGGCTTTACCTGTAAATTTATAATTTCTCCGTCTCTCTCTACCGTCAGGGTTACAGCCTTGCCTCCGCAATCCTCAACCAGGC
>JAEDMI010000041.1 GCA_016303085.1 Acetatifactor sp. | reverse complement strand
CACGAAACGCCCCGTATCCCTGTCTGTCAAATACGGTATTAAGTGCCACATGTAACCAGAAGGAGATTGGGTTCCCGAACTTTTCACACGGCAGATCCGAATAAGGTACCCTTCTTCCCACGAAGGAAAGTGTTTCAAAGCCCTCCTCTGAGGCGGCTTTCTGTATATCATGCATGATTCTTCCGGTGCTGGTATTGCAGACTGTATTGATTTGTATAAGTTTCTTCCGCATATGATTCCTCAATCCCTATCCTACAGATTCCGCTTTCCTTTTCCCTCTGGCTATCAGATAAATCTCCTTTATAAGCAGGTACATGGAACAGTAGAAAATGCCCATTCCATACACAACATACCGCTGAAGTCCGATAAATACCAAATTAAGAATCACCACCATGACAACCATTGTAAGCACAGTAGTCATCACAAATTCAATGATGCTCCGTTCTCCCTGATGCTTCCCGGCCCAAGAGGATCCCAGAATCGCAAAAAGATAGATAAACAATGCAACAAAATGGCAGAGCAGATAAATCGGTCTGATCTGGAAAAACACCGTTGCAATGAAGGAAGGCATCATCAAACGGATCCCGTGATAAAGGAATCTGCCGAAATGCCGAAACATCACCCGCAGCCCCAATTCCCTCACAATACTTGCATAGCTTCTGGTACGTACCCCGGGATTAGCTTCATCAAACGCTATAACAGCCTGATCCACAAATGCGGGCATCTGATCATGTACTAAATCCTCCCACATATACAGTCCGGATTTCAGATGATGGTGCAGACATTCATTCTCATTCGCCAGCTCATAAGTCTTCAGAAAAATCTGCTGCATCATTTCATCCTCAAACAATACAACGTCTTCCCTGTCCGCCTCAAAAAAGCCTCTTGTAACAATCACAGAATCAAACTGCTCCGGAACCTTTTCCTCGGTAACCTGGGAAATATAGAAGGTTTCCGTGTTCTCCGCTTCAGTCACCAGAATTGTACTGCCCTTCACTTCCGCCGTATCGCTCTCCTGCGCTTTTTCTAAAATTCTGGCATTATCAAAAGCAACCGTTGCATAAATCAGCTTATACGAGCCAAACGCTATGATGACACCTGCTACCGCCGTCATTCCCAGCAGAAGTGTCTTCTTGAAAAAGGAACCCTGACATCTTCTGAACACGATCCATATTAACAGCAACAGTCCAATCGCCTGAAGGAACAGCATCTGCGACCTAATCAGACCCAGAATATATGCCATAAGGACGCTCCCTGCGTACCATCTTATCTTCAGCGTCCATACTGTCTTCAAAACAGTAATAAAGTACAGGTAAAAGAGCGCATAGGTGATGCCCTCTGTCATGATCTGATGGGTAATCCCTGATTCCGGCAGATAAATGGAAAAGGGTAGCATGGTTGCCAGATAAAGCAGAATGCACTCCCATCCCTTCAGTCGGAACTGCTTCTGCAGTATCAGAACAAAAAGAAAAGTGCATGCAATTGCAAGCAGGCTCTGGGCAATCACAACTCCATTCAAGAAACTCTCCTCTCCCATCAGACTGCGAAAAAAATCCAAAAAGGCAGGATACCCCGGCAGAATTCCCTGTCTTCCTCGCTCCTCCAGGTATGGGAGACTGTCTCCCTGCATGCTGATCCACTCACCCGGAATAAAATAAAACAATGCCCCCAGGATCAGCATCACAGCGACTGCCCACTTTTCTATTTTTACTTTCTCGGCTGTTTTCATCTAGTATTTCCTTTCTGTCCGCTTCCTGCTGATCAACCCGGCATAAACGCCTGTCATCATATATCCTGCCGCATAACCCAGAACAATACTGATCACCACGTTCCTGGCCATTTCCATCTTCACAATATTTCCGCTGAAGTATTCGATTTCCTCTCCCTGCCGGAATACCCCCATCTGCTTGTATCCCTCGTAGGCAGGATCCCCTTCCTTATAATAATGAATCTCCTTGGTAACATCTGCACAGTCATCCCTCCGCACCACATATCCTTCCGGATATGCCACCAGCTGCTGCACGATCAGGCAGACAACCGCCGCTCCTGCGATTCCCCCAAGGAACCGGCTCCTCTTAAACGGCAATAGGTTTCTCAGATATCCGGCGGCATTCGTCAATCCGCCGGTCGGCAGTCCAATCTCTTTATTAAAGCTTCCCAAAAGTGAAATGCCTCTCCTCTCCTTCGTCCCTCCAAAGAGCAGTGCCCCCATAAAAACAAAGGAAAGGTTCTTAAAGGAGGTATTGAATAGAAAGGGCTCCGTCAGGCCACCCACGGTGATTGCAATGATAATAAGTGCCTCCGTATATTGATCTCTCTTCAAATAGTGGAAAACTGCATACAGGATTCCCAGACTAAGCAGCGTAAAGGGAATGATTCCGTATGCAATAAAACCAAACAGGTAAGCGTTATCCATGGTCAGGCTCGAGGTCACAATATCCGCGATCCGCAGTCCAAACAGAGAATAATTCTCCGGTTTTAAATAGTGCCACCCCAGCTCCATTCTGGTACTTAACAGCTTATTTAAGATATTAAACCATTCTCCCGTAACCTTTATCGGGGCAAGCAGTGACAGCAACACGCAGCACGGATAAATCAGACACAAAATCCCCTTCTCGATAAGACAAAGTCTCTTTCGAAAATAGAGATAAATTCTTCCTGCAAGCAGGACCGTAAACACAATAAAGCCTGTATAGCTGACAGAATACAGGAAAACAAGGCAGTTCCCTGCAAACAGCCACAATGCATGCCTTAACCGGAAGCTTTCTCCCAGAATATAGATCACCAGAATTGCAAGAATGAAATAGGATACCTGGAGAACATTGGGATGCGGATACCCTAAACTCCACCGAAAAATGTGACCTAATCCCAGCTTGGCATGAACCTTAAACACGGTATCCTCCATATGCAATAAGGATGTAACCGTGATCAGAAGAAAGGACAAAGACCACACCACGGTTCCAATGGTAAACAGTCGTTTCACATTCACATACTTCATTCCGATCATCATAAGACCGTAGAGAAGCAGTCCCTTTTCTCCTGAGGTGAGGTAAGTAACTCCGGTTACCGCAAGTACCAGAAGAATTTTCACATACTCACCGATGGTATAGCTTTCTATGCACAGCTTTCCTGCAAGACAGATGACCGCAAAGATCAGAATCAGCTTAAAGATGGTTTGTCCGTCATAAAGTCCAAGCCCTTTGGCCAGAAAAAGTGACATAAAAAACAGCCAGTATAAGATTTCTCCCAAATTCACTTTTAACACGCTTTTATTCATGAAGAGCTTCCCTGTAAATAGTAATCACCTTTTGGCAATAGATTTCTGTTGTGTCAAACATTACCCCGGCGCAGTTATCCGTGTATTTCTTTAGGAGCTCCGAATCCTCCCATAACTCCCGGATCCGGCTGACCAGTTGTTCTGTGTTACCCGGTTCAAACAGGCAGCCTGTCACCCCATCCCGAATCAGCTCCGGCACCCCGCCGATATCAGCAGCAATGACAGGGGTTCCGTATTGCTGTGTTTCCATCACGGCAAACGGACAGTTTTCATACCATTCTGACGGGAACACGCTGAACCTGGCTTCCGATATGACCTTTCGAAGTTCCTCTGCATTCAGAAAACCAAGGTCTCTTACATTACTGCATTCCGCAAGCTTCTCCTTTAGAGGTCCTCCGCCGGCAAAAACAAACTGTATTTCCGGTAACTGCTCACAAGCCTTCAGCAGAGTTCTGACCCCTTTTTCCTCCGAATACCGCCCAAAATACAGGACATAATCCTTCTTTTCTACCTGCTCGGGTTTCTCCTTATCCAAGAAATTATATAATGTAATCAGCTTTCCTGCAAGAAGGGGATTGGTGGAAAGCTTTTCTGCCATAAATCTGCTGGGGCAGATAATGCAGTCTACCCTCCTGTATGTTTTTAACCACCGGTACAATTGTGCTTCCATGGTTCCCAAGATGCTCTTCATCCGGGAGTTATGAATGCACTTATTCTTACTGCATTCCCCGAACCTTGCTCCTTCACAGCGAAAGCATTTTTCACCTGTTGCAGGGATCATCATCATATGGTTGGGACATACCCACTGATAGTCATGCGCCGTATAAATGATGGCAACCCTTCTCTTCTGCTGTCTCTCCCACTTTCTGATCTCATAAATGACGGATGGGGTAATCTGAAAATTAATATTGTTAAGATGTACCACATCCGGTTGCAGATCATCCAAAACAAGCCGGATTTTCTTCCTGGCTTCCAGGGAATAAATGATGCGAAAGGGATACAGCAGCTTCTGAATACCACCTGTGTGGAAATCCATATCAGAGGTATAGCTATGGGCGTGATTGCCCACAATTCGCCCTGCATGCTCCATTCCGAAATATTCTACGTCATGCCCCATTTTCTGCAGCTGCCGCCCGATCTGAAAGATATAGGTTTCGGAACCGCCGTTGGGATATAGAAATTTATTGACAATTAATACTTTCATTCTGCACTCTTTCCTATTGAATTCCGGCTTCCTCCAAAAAGCGGTCTGCAATTTGGGACAAGCTGTATTTTTCCTTAATTTTAACAGCATTTTCGGAGAGCCTATTGGCAAATACAGGATCATCGGCTATCCGGCTCATCGCCCTTACAAGTGCTGCCTTGTCTCCTACCGGGGTAAGTATTCCGCTTTCTTCATTTTGAATATAGGCTGCCGACCCGCCAACCGGACAATCCGTTGAGATTACCGGTACTCCCATAGCCAGTGCCTCGATCATGGAGTTTGAAATTCCCTCATAATCCGAGGAGAGAACAAACATGGCACTGTCCCGTATCTCCTCCTTCACATTAGGCGAAAACCCATGGAAAATTACTTTTTCACAGATTTTAAGCTCCCTAACCTGCTGTTCCAGTGATTCCTGCAGTTCACCAATCCCGAACAGATGCAGTTCATAATCGGTATGCTGTTTCACAAACTCAGCAAAGGCATTAATGAGAAGCTTATGGTTTTTCTGTGGCTCCAGGCGTGCAGCCGAAACTACCCACTTTTTGCGTTCTCCTTCAATCCTTGAAGGCATACCGTCTGCAACGGGATTGGGAATCACCACCGCCTTCTCCCGGATGTTCTCAGGGAAGCATTGCTTCATATCCTCTGTCTGAAGCACCAGCTTGTCCGCCCTTTGGTAGGACCAGTTGCGGATTCTCTGATGTTCATATTTCATGGGGTCATTCCTCTCCGACACAAGCATCCGGTGGGGAATGCCTGCTGCCGCAATCGTCGAAAAAACTGCTCCCATCACACTGAATGCAAAGATACAGCAATCCTTATTCTTCCGGTAAAACCTACGCATTCTCATGATACGCTTTATCCGCACCGTCAGTTTCCCGCCGGAAGCCTCACCTGCCATACAGATTTCCACTTTGTGATCCAGCGGATAGGCGACCCGGTTTCCTGCGAACAGCATGACTGCCACCTTATACCCCTTTTCCACAAATTTATTTGCCAGCAGGGCAACGACACGTTCTGTTCCTCCCCCCACCATATCGGGCACTACAAATACAATTTTCATTTTATCCTAAGGCTCTCCCTACCTCATTGAATGCTTTGGCACAATAACAATTACTTAATTTCTCCCGGTACAAAATACAGTTATTTACATATTGTTCATTCCTGTCGCAGATTTGCCTAAGCTCCTCTACTCCCCATCCATCCTTCACAATTCCCAGGGATGCCTGCCTGATATAATCTGCGTTAAAGGGAACCGTTGTGGTCACCACCGGTGTCCCTGCTGCAATGCTTTCTACGATGGAAACCATGCTGTTATCCTTCGTGGTATTCACAAGCAGGGCTCTGGCCCGATTCAATATCGGCACCAGCTTATCGTGCCCCAGTTTCCCGGAAAACTGTACATATGCTTCGGCATCCGCCTCCCGCACCTGCTGTTCCAGCTTTTCCCTTAAGTTTCCGTCTCCGACGATAAACAAACGGTAGTTTTCCGCTCCCCTGCTCCTAAAGGCTAGGAATCGGTCGATGATCTCATCAATATGCTTCCGCTCGATCAGCTGGGAAACCACGACAAAATAGTCATCCTTTTCCCTTCTGCACGCAATCTTTTCAAGATCAACTCCATGATCTATTTTCATCGGCTTAACACAATTACAATACTTCTGAATGAACGTCTCGGCACGGGAGGATCTTGGTATTACCGGAATTTTCCGCATAAAGCTTCTTGCAACCAGGTTATACCAGAGTATTGACGGAAGCTTATGCAGCATGTTGTTATGTGCTCCCAGCTCATGCCAGATCATCAGCTTTTCTCCGGCAAACAGCACACCGGTCAGCGTCAGCATGGAAAACACCTCACTGGAAATAATATAGTCAAACTCCCTCTTGTGCTCCCGTAAATATTTTGCTGCTCCCCAAAGGAGTGGTAAGCATCTGGGCTTAAACAGCTTCTTCCATTTACATGGCATCCAGATTATCTCAAAGTCATAGACCTCCTGCTTAGTTGGTCTGTAGCAATCCGCCGCAAGAAGCACAGGTGTATCACCATTTTTCAGAAATCCCCGGCATAACGTATAGATCATGGTATCCTTAATCGATTTTACCTTGGGGATCTCATCTGTCTCGGATGTATAGAGGATTGGATTCATGATAAGAACCTTCACTGCTTCCCTACCTCCTTCCCCCAGTAAAGCATCTGATGCCAGTACATTCCAATCAAAAAGAATACGTAATTTCTTGCAAGATACTCAGATACGGCATGCGCTTCAATGATACTGTAGGTTGCAAATGCGGCAATGAGTGCAATTGCAGGATAATCCTTCTTCTGATAACAGTAGATCATCATGATGAAAATGATCGTTATGAAAATACAGGCAGGGATAATCCCATACCAGTAGAACAAGCGGATCCAGCCCATGTCAAAGAAATGCACGTTTTCCGGTTTGGAAAACAAACTCCAGGAGCCTATCGTCCCTGCCCAGTTCTCCGTCTCGGTCAGTATTCTGATTCTGCCGTTTAGGAAATCATTTAAATGCACGAATTTCATAGTAGTCGGATCGCACAATGCGTGCCAGACAAAATCATGGACACGGTACGCATTAATCGCAATGGAAACGGATATTCCGATACTGCAAAGGAAGGCACCTACACCGGCCCACGCTGCTGTCTTCTTAATGAATTCAGGCTTTCTTCCGCTGGATAAAAATGTCATGACAATTGCAAATGCGGTTACAAGCAGACTTGTTCTTGAATATGATATACTGAATGTAACAAGGCTAAGCACGACCACTCCCAGATAATGATACCATTTCATCCTGTTTCCATACAGATATAGCCCCAGTGTCGTAAGTGCCCAAACCATACACTGCAGTGCATTGGGATGTCCCATTCCAAGTGTATATCTGGTCTCAACGCCTCCGCGTCCATAGTCCTGCGTCAGTGAAACCACCCCGTAAATTCCGGTCACGGAAAGCAAAATGATAACCAGACAGCCGATCAGCGTCAGCCTAAATACCAGCGTCATGCATTTCTTCATGTCAATCCCTTTGCATGCTGCCACAAACATGACCAGACGGATGATCTCGTTCCGCTCCGTGATAAAGTAGGAAACCGCTCCCAACACGCAAAAAAGAATGATTGCTACATACTCCCTTTTGCTGTATTTAGTCAGACACACCTTGATCAGACATAAAAGAAATGTCAGTTGAAACAATCTTCCTTCAATGGGATTGGTATAGGCACTCTTATCAATGATCACCATCATTACTTCAATAATGACTGCTGTGTAAAAGCTGTAATATGCAATTTTAAAAAGTAAACCTTGTTTTTCTTTCAACCATTCTTTCATTTACATCAACTTTCCCTGGGGACTGATAAATCTCCAGCCCTGCCACAAATCTTCCATCTCTTCCTTCACAAACACCTGTGAATTCTTCTGAATCGTGGGACGAATCATCACTTTGTTCTCATTGGGGTTTAACCTGGCTCCCCAGAAGCTGAAGGTAGAGTTTGCACAGATATTATGCTTGCAATTGCTCATCAGCCACATATCGTAAAAGCTGTCCCTTCCGTGATTGATATCCACAATGGTATATTCTTCCCCAATATAGTTTCTCTTTACATAAGAAATGTCATCCGAAAACAAATAAAAATGTGCATCCGGAATTATGCCTTTCATCATACTGATTGCATTTGCATAATAGGCATCTGTACAGATATTTCCAAACATTGCTGCGTTCTCCGGATTCAGGTAATCCCCTCTTCTTATATGCACACTGACAGAATTCTCGCTCCGCATTCTCTCTGCCATCTTCTGGTTTAAGGGATTAGCGCTTGGCGGAAACTGTATCTTTTCCCGCAGGTCATACAGGATATCCGCATAATATTTCTCACAGGCAAAGTAGCCGGTAAGGTACATGTTTTCAAAACTCAAAAGTTCCGAATGATACATTTGACTTTCTTCAAATTTATGGATGGTAAAGGGCAGAAATTTCCTGCGCAGCTTCCCGAAAATGCCATCTGTCCCGATCAACGCTTCCTTTTCCTCCCTGGAACAGGTTTCGAACACCAATCGGTCAAAATACCGCAGTTCCATCTCCCTCTTAGTGACAACAGGAATTGTACTATTTCCCTTTGTCCGTCCCCTTTCCGCAATCTGAACTTTCTCAAACCAGGAAAGGTCCAATCTGGCTTCCACGCCCAGTCGCACAAATTTTCTGTATAACGCGTACTGTTGGAGCTGGTTCCCCAGTCCTCCCGCAAGCTGGATAATAACCATGCTTCTCTCCCCCTAATCTTCCATTATCTCCTTATGAGCCAGTTCAAGCCCTAGGTAAACATCATCGCCGGCTGCATCTATCACCTGATCGATACTCTCCTCATAAACAATGATGTTCACACCGTTCTCCACCATCACATAATCCTGCCCGTTAATCAAAAGCTTTAGCTTCTGCGCTTCTTCTCCGTCTTCCGTTGTGGTGACAGAAGATTCCACATGAATTTCTCCGCCGGGCGTAGTAAAGCAACGGTTGTATTCTTTTCCCGACAGAAACGCTTCCCTTTCTCCTCCTCGAAACAGGAATACACCTCCGGTGGCATACTCTTCAGCGGTAACTCCAAGTTGGAGCAGCTTTTCCAGATAAACTTCGCCCAATGCATTGTAATTTCCGGTCAGAGCTATTAGGATCGTCTTTTCCTTCCCGTCGCCGGCCAAATACTCCAGATAAGCATTCACATCCGTTGCCTCTTCCAGTTCATGACGCAGAACCTTATTGCTAAGATACAATGCATTATCTTCCCATAATTGATAGTCTGCTTCGCCTCTTCTGTCCGGAATTTCATAATTCTCCTTCAGGAATTCAGACAAATGCCTTGTGACCTTGACAGCGCCATAATTATTCACATGCTCGCTGTCTCTGAAGTCCCGCTCAAAATCCAGATCAATTTCATCATATAATTTATTATAGTTGATAAACGGTATGTTTTGTGCTGCGGCAAACTCCTCTACCGCATTAAACTGCTCCTGCTGTTCCTTGGAAAGTCTAAATGGCGATGCAAAAAAAACAACCTCCACTCCCTTGGCCTTTGCCTCATCAATTATGTTCTGCAATATTGGTATTTTTTCTTCCGTAAGTGACAGGATTTCCTTATCACCCGCTACATCGGGACGTTCAATAGGGGCTCTTTCATAACTGCCTCTATACCCTGCCATAAAGGGAATACGATCCACAAAATCCGACTGTTCCAATTCCCGATATCTGGAATGTACAATCGGTATCTTTGTAAAAAGTTCCTCTCTCCCTGTTTTATCCATCTGCATACTGTCAGCAAGATAGTTCATATATTCTACAGAATTATCCGACCACCTCATGCTTAAGGCATTCCGATATACATCCGTATCTGTATTTTGAATCTCATTTCCTGTGGCACCCAGCATTTCCACCACAATCACCCTGGGGGTTTGCGTCCGCAATGCCTCCTTAATGAAGTAATACGTACTATCTAACCTTTGTCCGCCTGCGGACAGGGTATAACCGGCCATTCCGTACTCATCCCACAAATACCCATGATCTATGGTGCAATGTGCATGACTGCTTCCAAAGAACATCACATCTATGGAATTACTCTTCTCCTGATAGAAACGCTGGAATCCGCCTCCACCGCCTGTGCTTTTATAATTAACTACATGCAAAATACCAAGCAGCATGATGATAACCAGCAGAGTAAATAAAACTGTTTTTAACAAATTTCTGTAAGTACTTCTCTCCATCTATGCCTTTTCCTGTCTTCCTAAGTATTCTATTTAAAACTGGAAGTAAATAAACTGCGCTGAATTAAATCCGGGACCATAGCATCCAAATACCACGCAAGTAAACAGTAAGACCAAAAGTACTCCCCATCTGAAAACAATCCACTGTTTTTCCAAAAAGTCAGCAATACTTTCGCCCTTTGCATATCGTATCATATCCACAGCCAAAAGAAGCAGTATACCAAACAGCAAAATATGCATCTCCATCACATCAAGTCCCAACTGATAAATGCTTTGGTTAAATAAAGACCACCAGTCACGATAGGAGAATAATCTCTGAATATAGTGTACCGCCTGATGCATAGAATCAGCACGAAAGAAGATCCATGCAAAATCCACCAATGCAAAAGTAAACAGAGCTTTGCAAAATCTATAACCAAAAGATTCTGTTCTGGTATGCAAGATACGATTTATCTTTTGAATAAGAGGTGCAAATTCCTTTTCCAGGATCTGATAAATACCATGAAGCAACCCCCAGACTATATAGTTCCAGCCTGCACCATGCCATAATCCGCTGATGCCAAAGGTGATCAGAATATTTCTGTATTTCTTTACCTTACTGCATCTGTTTCCGCCGAGGGGTATGTATAAATAATCCCGAAACCATGTGCTTAAGGAAATGTGCCACCTACGCCAAAAATCCACAATCGAGTCTGCGAAATATGGTGTGTTAAAGTTCTCCATTAATTCAAATCCAAGAACCTTCGCCGCCCCAATTGCAATAGCAGAATATCCGGCAAAATCACAGTAAATCTGAATAGCAAAGGTTACAGCTCCCATGACAAGGCCTACCATCTGATAGCTTTCATATCCGGAAAATACCGTATCCACCAGTATTGCTGCCCTGTCAGCAATAACGGTTTTCATAAAAAAGCCCCACAGCATAGTGATAAGTCCCGAAGTAATTCTCTGATAATCCCAAAGCTTATGTGAAGCTTCTTTCCTGATTTGCCCAAGGAGATTTTGGGATCTCTCGATCGGTCCTGCTACAAGCTGAGGAAAAAAAGACACAAATAATGCATATTGAAACAAATTTTTCTCTGCTTTTACATCTCCCCGGTAAACATCCACAGTATAGCCAAGTGCCTGGAATGTATAAAAGGAGATGCCCACAGGAAGTAAAATATCAAAACGTGGAAGCACTTCCATATTTAAGTAAGCGAGTCCTGCATTTACAGAATCCACCAGGAAATTGGTATACTTAAAATAAATAAGCAATCCGATGTTCACCATGAAGCTGATTGCAATAACCACCTTCATCTGCTTTTTCACATTATCTTCAATAGCATTTTCTTTTTCTCTCAGTCTTCCAACCACTATGCCACAAAGATAAGTGATCACTGTGGACAAAACAATCAGAATTAAGTACATGGGATTCCAGCACATATAAAAGTAGTAGCTGGCTACAAGCAGCCACAGGTAGCGGATTTTAGCCGGCAAAGTGAAATAAATAAATAGTACTATTGGGAAAAAAATCAAAAAATCTATTGAATTAAACAGCATGCTATTTCTCCTGCTTCTTCTCTTCCGTCATGACAAACAATGATAACGCCGGTCCCAGTGACCACGGATATGCCCCGTACACCTGCGGATACATGCTAAAGCCCTGGCACTCTGCAAGGCACCCGTAAATCTTGCCGTCCTTTACGGAATTCCACAGTGCCTCTCTTCCTCTCACCATCCGGGACTTATGGATTCCGATGAGTACCTTGGTCTCCAATGACCTTGCAATGGCATAGAGAATCATTCCCGTAGCCGAGGTATCTACAGGTCCCTCCTTGGCACCAAGCTGCCAGCTGTAGAGCCCACCTTCCAGCTGATAGGCCTCTACCTTGTCCACCAGTCTACGATATGCCTGCTTGATAATTTCATAGCTGGGTCTATCCGTATCCAGATAGGCAAGCGTCTCTGCCATGCCGATCATCAGCCATCCGACAGCCCTTCCCCAACCGATAATACCATATTTCACGCCGCTTTCATACTGGTAACCATGATAGGGAAGCCCTGTCTTTTCATCCATTCCATAGGAAATGAAATTCTGTATCTGGGATACGGCAAGGTTCACTGCATTGGAATCCCCATATGTACTTCCGTATTTACAAAGAAAGGGGCACACCATACCAATCATATCCGCAAAGACATAGCCGTTGCCCTGTTTCGGGCGATAGGGGAAGTTCCCTGCCTCATCCCTCTCATGGTGATAGAGAAACTGCACCATGGCGTCAGCTGCCTTCTTATATTTTTCTTCTCCTGTCACCTGATGAAGATCGATCAGCGTCACTCCGCTCACCAGATCATCAACGTAATAGACCTTGCAGCCACTTCTGATCCATCTGTCATAATATCTCTTAAGGCAACTGATAATAATCAGTGCTTCTTCCGAATTCTTATTCTGCATATAGTAGTCCATCAGGCTTTTGGCAAGTAGACCATTGGGCCAATTAATTTTGTCAAGAGGCTCCATGCCCTTTCCCAATAGCCACTTTAGCAATCTCTTAATCTGATAACCCGTCCCCCGTTTGGGATAATATAACAGCTCTTCTTCAGCCTCTTTTACCATTTCAAGCATGCTGTATCCTCCTTTATTTTCCTTCCCCATATAATTCCAGCCATTCTTCTCTCGGAATAGCAATCACACTCTTTTTCCCATAGAATTCCCTGGTCACGGTATTGGTCCACTCCTGTGGGTTGTCTGTGACAGGCATCTGCATCAATGGTCCCTGTACATCATTGATAAACGGGACGACTACATCCTCAGTCTCATCATCCGTAAGCAACGCCGTCTGCAGATCCATCTGCTGCTTGTAATCCGCTGCCTCTCCGCTTCTGATGTATTCCATCGATATCCATGAAGTACTACTTTTCACGTTGCTTCTGCAAAGGACAGCCAGAAGCAGACAGGCGAGAAGCCCTGGAATCACTACAGCTTTATGAATTGTCTCCTCTAGCGATTCTGTCTTTTCTGTTCTGCTCTTTTGCAGACTGACAATTGCATTTGCCAAGATAGCCAGAATACCCGTCATCGTCAGCAAAAACGTCATATAATTCATATTGCCTACACCACCTGACACACCGACGGAAGCATAAAGTGCAGGTGCCTGCATGGCACAATATAGGCAAAGCAAGGCTAAAACAGCAATTACTGCCGGAATTTTCTTGATCCCCAGCGGTTTCTTAGCGAAAGCCTCTAGGAAAAATAAAAACAAAATAAGGAGTCCCACAAATACCATTGGTTTTTCCTGAAAATAAGACAAAAATGTCCTTATTCCTTCCACAAAACACTTACCGATCGTGCCTGCAATCCTCGAAACAGAAAATCCGAAATCTTCTCCTCCCCGTACCTTGTTTCCGGGTGCCTTCATGCTGATGATTAGCCCGATCATTTCAAGGATAAGCGGAATGCTTAGCAGAAAGATCTTTCTATTTTTCTTCTGCATCCACCCTGCAATTCCTGCATAGATCAATACAATCAGCGCAAATAACGCTGCCTGATAATTGGAGCCTCCAAGTAACGTAGTAAGCACCGTTATCCCGACCAGATCACTTACTTGAAACTGCCTGATATAGTTAAACAGCAGGCAGACAACGATCTGGCACATTGCAAACGGAATCATATAATGCGCACATCCATTATACCAGAAAATGGCAGATCTGGTACTGGGCACAAACTGAATGCTGATGATCAGATAGACAAGCGTTATCATCAAATAACTCCATCTTCCAAATCCCCATTCTTTTCTCATAATACGTTGAAACAGAAGTGCTGTGCTTCCAATCCACAAAAACAACATCAGGAATGCGACTATCACGTAGGCCTTATCGCTGAAGACCTCCGGCTGTAATGCAAATACAGCAATGCTGAACCATGTGCCCTGCCAGCCGTCATAATATTGCTCAATGGTCCTCCCGATCGCCTTGGCTACCTGAATCATGGAGTGTGATGTCATCCATGCTGCTCTGGTATAGGCTCCGTATCCATAATCATCTCCGGTCGCCCTATTGACAAAGGAGAGGTAACAGATTGGGATCAGCAGTAAAAGGAATACGACTGATACTATCCATGTCAAATGCTTCGTAGATAACAGTTTACTGATTCGATTGTATGAATTTATCAATAATCTCATTTATTTTTCCTG
>JAEDMI010000040.1 GCA_016303085.1 Acetatifactor sp. | reverse complement strand
CGTTCAAGTTGACTCCCATGGAGTTTAAGATTGTACTGCTGCTTATCATAAATCCGGGAAGGGTATTTTCTGCGGATGAAATCTATGAACGTATTTGGAACGAAAAGGCGGTAAACACAGACACCATCATGGTACATGTGCGAAATATCAGGGAAAAGATTGAGATTGACCCAAAGAATCCAAAATATTTAAAAGTGGTATGGGGTGTAGGCTATAAGATTGACAGGCAGTGACATAGTCGGGATATAGGAGTATCAGCATGAAATGGTTTGGAAAAAATACAGACAAAGAAAATATGCAGTTTGAAATCAAGAGAGCTGAGACAGACGGGAAAGCTGAATCAAAAGTGACCGGGCAAAGCGGAAAATTTGGCTGGATTATCAGGGGATTGGCATTAAGCCTTGCCGGTGCGGTGATTTTTAGCTTTTTTTACGGAGTTCTCCGTGAAAACGCAAAAAAATGGAACAATAATATCCTGGAGCAGGTAGGAAATGTTTCCTGGCTCTATCAGAGCAGTTTTCTGCTTTATAAGGATCTCTGTAATTCTCAAAACGAAACCCAGCTGGAATACAAGGATATTTATTTAAAACCCAAAGAAGGTTATGAATGGCTGTTGAATGAAGCGGAGTTGGAGAAGCGGAGTGAAGAACCATATTATGAATATGAAGAAAATGCGGACGGAAGTTCTTCTCCGCTATCCAAAGATGGAATATTATGGGATGAAGCATGTGAGATTCGCAATGAACTGGAGAACCTGAACGGTTATTTCATGAACCTGGAGGGTAATTTCAGTATCTTAAACAATATATACGACTATGTGATATGGGATGATGTCACAGGCAATTATGTGACAAATATGTCTTCGGAAGAAGCAGAACGGGTTTTTAATATTGAAAACTATAACCGATATTTTCTACTGACTTTTCGCTTTGACAGCGCCGGGAATGTCACTCTTGGAAAGGTTCTGGGCGAGAACACGGAACGCTTGAGAAAGACGGCAAATGAGGTTGTGAGGGAGACTTCTTTATCCGAAATGATTACCTCAACCCTGAATTATTTCAAAAAATACGGAAATACGGAAAATCCCAGAAATTGTACGGTAGTATTTGCCGCCTCCGCAGACAGCTGGAACAGCGCAGATGAAATTTGGGGTATCCGCTCCGACACCTATTTTTCACAGAACGGTTACTATAATGTTTATTCTTCAACGGCTTATTTGGAAAACGGGGGTTCAGTGGAGGTATACCGCAGTGCGGGTGTTGACGGAATTCTGATGTTTTGCATAGCGCTGTTTGTCTTGCTTGGACTGTTTCTGCCTTTGCATGGAAAAGAAAAACCATGGAATGAAATAAAGATATGTGCACTTCCTTTTGAAGTCCTTTTGATTATCGGTACTTGTTTCTTTGCCGCAGTTTCATTGATAGACAGACACGTGGTATACGTTGCAAGCGGCACGGCAGAAGAAGCATGGATGAATTATCTGAGTTTTAAGCCGTCAGCAGTGTGGTGGCTTGTTACACTATACAATCTGATTGTTATGACGGTTTACTTTTTCTGTTGGTGGTATATCGGAATTTGTTCGAGAGCAGTCAGGGATAAGGGGATGATAAACTATATCAAAGAACGCAGCCTGATTTACCGCTTTTTCCCCTTTATAAAAGGCAAAGCTTTGGGAATTTACAGTGCGGTGCAGCACCATGACCTGACTCAAAATGCTCATAAGTTAATTCTGAAAGTAGTCCTGATAAATGCAGTTATTTTGTTTGTTATCAGTAGTCTTTGGTTCGGCGGTTTTGCAATTACGGTGGTTTATTCGGTTCTGCTGTACTTTATCTTAAGAAAATATATCAGTGACCTTCAGAAAAAGTACAGTATACTGCTTCGGGCAACAAACCAGATGGCAGAAGGAAACCTGAATGTTTCCATTGATGAAGACTTAGGTGTATTTGAACCTTTTAAACCTCAAATTATCAGTATTCAGAACGGATTCAGGAAAGCAGTGGACGAGGAAGTCAAAAGCCAGAAGATGAAGGCAGAACTGATAACCAACGTGTCCCATGACTTAAAGACCCCTCTTACGGCTATCATAACCTATGTGAATCTGTTAAAGGAGGAGGGTATCTCAGAAGAACAGAGAAGGGAATATCTGGATGTATTGGAGAGGAAATCTCTGCGTCTGAAAGTACTGATTGAAGATTTATTTGAGGTAAGCAAGGCGAATACGGGGAATATCACGTTGAATCTGACAGAGGTAGACATTATGAGCCTGATTAAGCAGGTGTCTTTTGAGATGGCTGATAAGTTGGAGTCTGCGGGTCTGGACATACGGATGAATCTCACGGACGAGAAAATTCTGCTCACTCTGGACAGTCAGAAGACTTACCGAATTTATGAGAACCTTTTCGGGAATATTGCCAAGTATGCCATGAAGGGAACAAGGGTTTATGTGAACGGCTTCAGAATTGATGACAGGGTAGTAATCACTATGAAGAACATTTCCGCCCAGGAAATTACGGTGGATTCCGCAGAACTGACAGATCGTTTTGTCCGGGGAGACGCCTCAAGAAATACTGAAGGTTCAGGCCTTGGCCTTGCCATTGCCAAGAGCTTTACGGAGCTGCAGGGTGGAGAGCTTTCCCTTGAAGTAGACGGCGACCTGTTCAAGGTAACGACTGTCTGGAGCGTGACCGGATATCCATAAAGCAGTTATTTAGATTTTGGCAAAAATAAATCAATAACTTATGTTTGAACAATGTTCTCAACTGTGCTAAGATTGTCCTTAGAATACGGAAGCGGCGCGTATGACGCTTTGGAAAGGCATGGTAAAGAATATGGGAATGACAATGACACAGAAGATTCTTGCCGCAGCAGCCGGGCTTGAAAAAGTGGAAGCCGGACAGTTGATTGAGGCGAATCTGGATCTGGTTCTGGGCAACGATATCACAAGCCCGGTTGCCATTAAGGAAATGGAAAAGTTTACGGTCAGAGGTGTATTTGACAAGGATAAAATCGCTCTGGTTCCCGACCATTTCGTACCCAACAAAGATATCAAATCTGCAGAACACTGTAAGTGCGTGAGAGAGTTTGCACGTAAGAATGAAATTACGAATTATTTTGAAGTGGGTGAGATGGGAATTGAGCATGCGTTGCTGCCTGAGAAAGGCCTGACGGTGGCAGGTGACGTGATTATAGGAGCAGATTCCCACACATGTACCTACGGAGCATTGGGCGCCTTCTCCACCGGCGTTGGAAGTACGGACATGGCTGCCGGAATGGCTACGGGAAAGGCATGGTTTAAGGTTCCAGCCGCCATCAGATTTAACCTGACCGGAAAGCCCGCAAAATACGTAAGCGGCAAGGATGTGATTCTGCATATTATCGGTATGATCGGTGTGGACGGAGCGCTGTACAAATCCATGGAGTTTGTGGGAGACGGAATTGCAAACCTTTCCATGGATGACCGCTTTACAATTGCAAATATGGCAATTGAAGCCGGCGGAAAGAACGGAATCTTCCCGGTGGATGCTCTGGCAGAGCAGTATATGAAAGAGCATTCAAACAGACCTTATAAGATTTATGAAGCAGATGAGGATGCAGTTTATGATGAGGAATATACCATTGATTTGAGTACTCTGCGTCCTACGGTATCCTTCCCTCATCTGCCCGAAAATACGCACACCATCGATGAAATCAAGGACATGGATGAGATTCAGATTGATCAGGTTGTTATCGGCTCCTGTACCAACGGCAGGCTGGATGACTTGAGAACAGCGGCGGAAATATTGAAGGATAAGCATGTGGCAAAGGGGATGAGATGTATTGTAATCCCTGCCACACAGGCAATTTACATGCAGGCAATGGAGGAAGGACTGCTAAAAATTTTCCTTCAGGCCGGTGCCATTGTAAGCACACCTACCTGTGGTCCCTGCCTTGGTGGCTATATGGGTATTTTAGCGGAAGGAGAGCGCTGTGTCTCCACAACCAACCGTAATTTTGTGGGGCGTATGGGTCATATTTCTTCCGAGATTTATCTGGCAAGTCCCGCCGTTGCAGCGGCAAGCGCAATTACAGGCGTAATTTCAGGACCTGAGGAGGTAATGTGAGATGAAGAACGCAAAAGGAATGGTTTTTAAATACGGCGATAATGTGGATACGGATGTCATTATTCCCGCAAGATACCTGAATTCCTCCGATCCTGCGGAGCTGGCAACTCATTGTATGGAGGATATTGACAGGAACTTTATTAAGAATGTGAAGACGGGTGATATCATTGTGGCAGAGAAAAATTTCGGATGCGGCTCCTCCCGTGAGCATGCCCCCATTGCCATAAAAGCAGCGGGAGTCAGCTGCGTGATTGCAGAGACTTTTGCCAGGATTTTCTACCGCAATGCTATCAACATAGGACTTCCTATTATCGAATGTCCGGAGGCAAGCCGGGGAATTGAAGCCGGAGATGAGGTTGAGGTCAATTTCGACACGGGAATCATTACGAACGTGACAAAAGGAACCACCTTTAAAGGACAGGCATTCCCTGAATTCATGCAAAAGATTATTGCATCGGAAGGGTTAATCAATTATATTAATAATAAGTGATAATGCAAGGGCCTGCGGCAAAGTCGCAGGTCTTATTTTGTAAGGTATATTATCCGGATAGAATAAAGGATAAATCAATTATTCAAAAAGGATGGAAGAATTATGGACAGCGAAGGCAGTTCCAAAAAATATGAAATAGACATGTGTAACGGACCATTATTCGGGAAAATTCTTGTATTCTATTTTCCGCTGATGCTTTCCGGTATCCTACAGCTTTTGTTCAACGCTGCGGATATTGCCGTGGTGGGACGTTTCGCGGGAAATGAGGCGTTGGCAGCTGTCGGTTCCACCAGTTCTTTGACAAACCTTCTGGTTAATTTGTTTATTGGTTTGTCTGTGGGAGCAAATGTGCTCGTGGCAAGATTTTACGGAGCTGGGCAGAAGGAAGAACTGAAGGAGATGGTACAGACCGCTGTTGCCACATCTGTCTTAGGAGGAATCCTGCTGGTTTTTGTAGGATTTTTTGCTTCTCAGCCGGCTCTGGCACTTATGGGCACTCCCGATGATGTAATTAAGCACTCCGTTCTCTATATGCGGATTTATTTTGCGGGTATGCCCTTTATGATGGCATACAATTTCGGTGCTGCCGTACTGAGAGCAGTAGGAGATACCAAACGCCCTCTGTACTATCTTTTGATAGCAGGAGTTGTAAATGTGGTGCTGAATCTGGTGTTTGTCATCGTGTTTTCCATGGGGGTGGCAGGTGTAGCCACGGCAACCGTGATTTCACAGGCAATTTCCGCAGTGCTGATTCTCCGTTGCCTGATAAAATCAGACGGTGTATATCGGTTGGAATTGAAAGGAATAAAAATTGCCGGAGACAAGCTGGCGAAGATGTTTCAGATAGGTCTGCCTGCGGGTCTGCAGGGCTCTCTGTTTTCTATCTCCAACGTATTGATCCAGTCCTCGGTGAACAGCTTCGGCTCTATTGCCATGGCAGGGAATACTGCAGGAAGCAATATAGAAGGATTTGCCTACACTGCAATGAATTCCTTCTATCAGGCAGCAATCAGCTTTTGCGGACAAAATTACGGAGCTAAAAAATACAATAGGGTGGGTAAGGTGCTGCTTATCTGCGAAGGACTTGTGATTGCGGTGGGTCTTCTTATGGGTAACGGAGCCTATCTCTTTGCGGGGAAATTGCTAAGGCTGTACACCACGGATACAGAGGTGATCCGCTACGGAATCCTGCGTATGGCCTATATATGTATTCCTTATTTTCTGTGCGGAATGATGGATGTGATTGTGGGAGCACTCAGAGGCATCGGTTATTCGATTATGCCTATGCTGGTTTCCCTTACAGGAGCATGTCTGTTCCGGGTGGTATGGATTTATACCGTGTTCAGCCGTAATCGAACGTTGCCCTGCCTTTACATTTCCTATCCCATCAGCTGGGGGCTTACCTTTGCGGTACATTTGGTTTGTTTTATCATAGTCTACCGAAGGCTTCTGAAAAAAGAGACTTGAAACATATGTTCGAACATGATATAATGAGCGCAAAAGAAAACCAAGCGACGCGAAGCGGCATAATCAAGCAGCTGTGGGAGGATTTTTCCATGATTGCATATGTGAACGGAATAATTGACGAAATTACAGAGGATAATGCGGTAATTGATGTGAACGGAATCGGCTATAATGTGAAGATATCTGCGGATACGGCTTCAAGACTGCCCGGTATGGGAGAACCGGTGAAGCTGTATACCTATACCTGTGTCAGGGAAGACGCATTCCAGCTTTACGGTTTTCTTACCCGCAACGACCTGGAAATATTTAAGAAACTGATTACAGTAAACGGTATCGGCCCTAAAGGCGGACTGGCTATCCTTTCCGTTATGGATGCGGATGATTTACGATTTGCCATTATGTCCGGAGATGCAAAGGCAATCTCCAAAGCTCCCGGAATCGGTGCAAAGACGGCACAGCGCGTTATTCTGGACTTGAAGGATAAGATTTCCATTGACGATACGTTGATAAACCGGGAAATTGAAACAACCGCTACAGGAAATCCTTTGAAGATTGATACACCTCAGAAGAAGGAGGCAATAGAGGCATTGATGTCCTTGGGATACGGACAGGCCGAGAGTGCAAAAGCGGTAAATGCCATTGAGGATATTGAAAATATGGATTCCGGCGCTATATTGAAGGCTGCTCTGAAAAAGATGTTCTGATGATATTTTGTAAAAGGAATTAAGCTATGCCGAACAAGAGGATGATTGAGACAAATATAACGGAAGAGGATGTAAGGATAGAGGGCTCCCTTCGTCCTCAAACGCTTGATGACTATATCGGTCAAACAAAGGTAAAAGAAAATCTGAAGATTTATATCGAAGCTGCAAAGCAGCGCGGCGACGCTCTGGATCATGTGTTGTTTTACGGCCCTCCGGGTTTGGGAAAGACCACTCTTGCAGGTATCATCGCCAACGAGATGGGTGTTCATCTGAAGGTGACCAGCGGCCCTGCTATCGAAAAGCCGGGAGAGATGGCTGCGATTCTGAATAATCTGGAGGAGGGAGACCTGCTTTTTGTCGATGAAATTCACCGCTTAAACCGTCAGGTGGAGGAGGTTCTCTATCCTGCCATGGAGGATTACTGTATTGATATTATGATAGGGAAGGGTTCCACAGCACGCTCGGTGCGGCTGGAGCTGCCAAAATTTACCCTTGTTGGCGCAACTACGCGAGCAGGGCTTTTGACGGCACCCCTGAGAGACAGATTCGGCATGATTCATCATCTGGAGTTTTATACCGTGGAGGAACTGCAGTTGATTATCATACATTCGGCAAGGGTTCTGGAGGTTGAAATCGAACCCGGAGGAGCTCTGGAGATGGCTAGGAGAAGCCGGGGAACTCCCAGACTTGCCAACCGCATTTTAAAACGTGTCAGGGATTTTGCTCAGGTAAAGTATGACGGAATCATTACCGAGGAGGTTGCCCGAACGGCACTGGATTTGATGGATGTAGACAAGCTGGGTTTAGATCACATTGACCGCAACATGTTGCTCACCATGATTCATAAGTTTGACGGAGGTCCGGTAGGGCTTGACACTCTGGCAGCGGCAATCGGGGAGGATGCGGGTACCATTGAGGATGTATATGAACCCTATCTGATTAAGAACGGATTTATCAACCGTACGCCCAGAGGAAGGGTGGTTACGGATTTGGCTTACCATCATTTGGGATTGCAATGATTGTAATAAAATATATTTTTGCTTGCCTGTGTGAAGATAATGTTATATAATAAACCTCATGAGTGGGTTTTTATACAAAAGGGGTGTGTTATATGTCTTCTTCCAAAACAGATACAGAAGTGATTATAGGCGGTAAGGTGTTTACTCTAAGCGGATATGAAAGTGAAGAGTATTTACAGAGGGTTGCCTCCTATATCAATAATAAGCTCAACGAATACAATAAGGTGGACAGCTTCAGAAGACAGCCCATGGACACTCAGGGAGTTCTGCTCCAGCTAAATATTGCAGATGATTACTTTAAAGCAAAGAAGCAGATTTCCATTCTTGAGGAGGAACTACAGGCGAAGGAAAAAGAATTGTATGATTTGAAACATGAGCTGATTTCCGCACAGATAAGACTAGAGAGTTCAGAGGAACAGGTAAAAACTCTTCAACAGGATTTAAATGAAAATGCAAAAAATGTTGTGCGGTTGGAAACAGAGCTGAAGAAAAAATAATGTTTGGCTGTCCGTTACGGACAGCTTTTCTTTTTCATGGTTTTTGAAATGAGGAATTTATGATAAAAAAAGAGAAAGTAGAATTACTGGCTCCTGCCGGAAATCCGGCTTCCTTCTATGGTGCGGTAAACGCCGGAGCCGATGCCGTTTATCTGGCCGGAAATCGATTCGGTGCCAGAGCTTACGCAGAAAATTTTTCCACCGAGGAACTGGTGGAATGTATCCGATACGGTCATCTTTTGGGGAAGAAAATTTATCTTACAGTCAATACTCTGATGAAGGAATATGAACTGGGAGAACTGTACGATTACATTGTTCCCTTTTATGAAGCGGGTCTGGATGCGGTAATTGTGCAGGATTTTGGCGTTTTTCGTTTCCTTCGGGAGCATTTCCCGGACATGGAACTTCATGCCAGCACACAGATGACATTATGCAGCAGTTTCGGTGCCGGACTTTTGAAGAATATGGGAGCGACACGCATAGTACCCGCCAGAGAGTTAAGCCTAAGAGAACTGAAACTGATAAAGAACAATGTGGATATTGAATTGGAGACCTTTGTCCACGGAGCAATGTGTTACTGCTATTCAGGACAGTGCCTTTTCAGCAGTATTCTGGGAGGCCGGAGCGGTAACAGAGGCCGTTGTGCACAACCCTGTCGGTTGCCTTATTCCGTAACTACAGACGGGAAAAGGAGCAAGGAAGCTTATTTCCTTAGTTTGAAGGATATGTGTACCATAGAACACATACCGGATTTGATTGCCGCAGGTATTGACTCTTTCAAGATAGAGGGCAGAATGAAGAAGCCGGAGTACGTTGCCGGTGTTACAGCACTGTACCGCAAATATATTGACAGATATTATGAACTATCTGATATATACGGTGAAGCCGTTGCAAAAGAAAAATTCTGTGTGGAAAGGGAAGACAGTAAGGCTTTAAGTTCCCTCTATATCAGGAGTGAAATTCAGAATGGTTATTATTTCAAACACAACGGAAAAGAAATGATTACCATGTCCAGCCCGGCTTATAGCGGAAGTGACGACATGCTGTTGGAAAAGATTCGGACACAGTTCCTTTCCGGGAAGAAAAGGCTACCTGTCATCATGGAAGCAGCTTTTTGTGAACAGGAGCATGCCAAATTGACACTGCGTTTTGGTGAGTGTTGTGTCACTGTTGCCGGAGAGAGAGTAGAAACCGCAGATAAGCAACCTATTACAGAAGAAAATGTTCGAAAACAGCTAGGAAAGCTGGGAGACAGCTCCTTTTTTGCACAGGAAATCTGTGTCAGAGTAAGCAAAAATGCTTTTTATCCTTTAAAACAGATAAACGAACTGCGCCGAAGTGCTGTGAAGCAACTGGAGGAGGCTGTTTTTTCAGCTGAGAAATATGAAAAAAGGCAAGGAAGTATAGAGCCGACGAAGACTGCCGGAAAAGCTAATTATTCAAAGAGCTCTTTGCAGGACAACGGTATCTCTGTCTCTGTGCAAACCGTAGCTCAACTTACGACTCTGTTGAACCGGATGAAAAGATATTCGGAAAAGCAACCGTCGCTTGTGTATGTATCAGGTGACCTGATTTTGGAGCATGAAAAAGAAATTGTTCCTATTTGCAAAAATCTGGCTGAATTCTGTTCCGTTTTTGTGGCGCTTCCTTATGTGCTTCGCGATTCCGACAGGGAATATCTGGAAAGACTATATGAATTAATGGGGGATACAGATGTTTTCAAAGGAATATTGATACGCTCTGTGGATGGGCTTGGCTTTCTGAAAAGCAGGGAAAAGCAATGTAAGTGGCATCTGGATGCAAATGTTTATACCTGGAATCGAAAAGCACCGGAGCAGTTTGGACCGGATATTGATTGTTTCTGCCTGCCATATGAATTGAAAGCTTCCGAGCAGCGGCAGCTGTTAGGGAGCGGGCACCGCTTTGAAAAAACAGTGTACGGCAGAATCCCCATGATGATTACGGCTAACTGTGTGCTGCGCACTTCGGACAGATGCAAAAAAGACAGTGCAGGGGAGTGCACTTTAATTGACCGTTATGAGAAAGAATTTCCTGTAGTTCGCAACTGCAGGCACTGTATGAATATTATTTATAACAGTGTTCCGCTGTCTCTTCACCGTGAATTTTCCAAGTGGTGTGATTTTGTCAGGATTAGACTTGATTTTACTGTGGAAAGCGGAGAGGAAACAGAACGTATCCTGAATGTTTTTTTGTCGGGAGCAGAGCCCGGAGAAGGACAATACACCACCGGTCATGAAAAGCGTGGTGTGGAATAACGGAAATGATAAAAGGAAGGATGTCATGAAGGAATATATCACGGAACTGTCAAAATACGGAATAACGGCGTGTATGGTGATTTATACGATAAGCAGCTTTGCATTTCTGTTGCCGGGCAAAGGAAAAAGGCAGGGAATATACGTTTTTCAGTGTGTATTTATGTTTCTGACCCAGCTTATGTGTTTCCTGAACCTGACTATGGCAAGTGGGGATTTTGAGTATATTTTTCTATATGTTTTCGTACAGATATTTTTGCTTGCTGCCGTAGCTATGGTACCGATGATCTATGAGACGGTAAACAGACTGTTGTTAAATAATATGTGTATGCTGCTGGGAATCGGTTTTTGTATCATATCCAGACTCTCTTTTAAGAAATCGGTAAAACAGTATATTATTGCACTGGTGTCCCTGACAATTTCCCTGGTGATTCCCTATCTTTTGTCCAGAATCCGTTTCCTGAAAAAACTCACCTGGGTATACGGAGCTGTAGGATTTGGACTTTTGAGCATAGTCCTGCTTTTGGGAGAAATGACACATGGTTCAAAAATTACCTTTACGTTATTTGAGAACATCACGTTTCAACCTTCGGAGTTTGTGAAGATTATTTTTATCTTTTTTCTGGCCGGAGCATTGTGGGAAAAGCGTTCTTTCGGCAGGGTTGCACTGACGGCATTGATTGCCGGTGCTCATGTGATAGTACTTGTACTGTCGAAGGACTTGGGAAGTGCACTGATTTTCTTTGTAGGATATGTCTTTGTTGTCTTTGCAGCCACCGGAAATATTGTTTATCTGCTTCTCGGAGCTGCCGGAGGAAGCGGAGCGGCATATACCGCCTACAAGCTGTTTTCTCATGTCCAGACAAGAGTGCTGGCATGGCAGGACCCCTGGAGCCATCTGACCAACGAAAGCTGGTCCGTCACACAGTCACTTTTTGCCATGGGCAGCGGAAGCTGGTTTGGAATGGGACTTTTGAAGGGAAATCCGAACTCTATTCCTTATGTGGACCAGGATTTTATTTTCTCCTGTATATGTGAAGAACTGGGAGTTATTTTCGGAATTTGCCTGATTTTGATTACGCTCAGCTGTTTCCTGAATATGTGTAAAATTGCGGTGGAAGTGAAAGACCGGTTTTATCAGCTGATTGTCTATGGAATCGGGATTATGTATATTTTCCAGATTTTCCTGACTGTGGGCGGAGGAATGAACCTGATTCCGCTTACTGGTGTAACCCTGCCGTTTATCAGCTACGGAGGCAGTTCCTGTATGACAACCATGATTATGTTCTTTCTCATTCAGGGAATTTATATCCGAATGCAGCAGGAAGGAGGGAAGAAATGAAAACCAGAACAACAATTCTTATCAGCGGCGGTCTATTTACGGCACTGTTCCTGTTTATGATAGGATTTTTGGCACATTTTGTTGCTGTAAACGAACAGGATATGGTAAATAACAGCTACAATTCAAGGCAGGAAATTCTTCTCTCCCAAAATTACAGGGGGTCTGTTTACTCAAGGGATGGAGAGGTGCTGGCGGAAACGGTGATGGATGCCGCACAGAATGAGACGAGAGTATATCCCTTCGATAATTTGTTTTCGCATGTGGTGGGATATTCTACCAACGGTAGAATGGGTGTGGAGGCCCAGGCAAATTATTATCTGATAAACACAAACACTTCTCTTAGCAACAAAGTAGCCAATGATATGGCAGGCTTGAAAAATCCGGGTGACAGCGTATACACCACTCTCGATGTACAGATTCAGCAGGTTGCCGATGAACAGCTAAGCGTTTACAAGGGCGCGGTAGTAGTCACGGAAGTCTCTACAGGTAAGGTACTTGCCATGGTTTCACATCCGGACTTTGATCCAAATGAAATTGCTGAAATATGGGATTCCCTATTGGCGAATGATACAAGCTCTGTTCTGGTAAACAGGGCGACTCAGGGGCTGTATCCTCCGGGCTCCACTTTTAAGATTGTGACCGCACTGGAATATATCAGGGAAAATCCCGATTCCTTTGACAATTATTCTTTTCGCTGTCCGGGGTATTTTAAGCATGGAAACAGCCGAATCAACTGTTACCACGGCATCAGTCACGGAGAAGTTGATTTTGAGCGCTCCTTTGCAAAGTCCTGTAATTCCTCATTTGCCAACATCGGTATGGGGCTGGATAAGACGGCTTTTTCTAAAACTCTCGATAAGCTGCTGTTTGATAAGGAATTGCCTCTGACTATGACCTATTCAAAGAGTAGTACGGCTGTTTCGGAGAATATGACAGACAATGATATGATGCAAACCTCTATCGGACAGGGGATGACCCAGATAACACCCATTCACCTCAACATGATTACAAGTGCAGTTGCCAACAACGGTGTACTGATGAAACCATATGTGGTTGACAGGGTAGTAAATGATGAGGGAAGTGTTATAAAGAGTTTTAAACCGCAGGAATACGGGAGACTGATGAGCGAGGAAGAAGCCGGCATACTCAGAGAACTGATGACAGCTGTGGTGGAAAAAGGTACTGCTACCAAGCTTTCCGGTTTAAGCTATACAGCAGCCGGGAAAACCGGTTCCGCAGAGTACGGCACCGTAAAAGGGGAGAGTCATGCATGGTTTACAGGGTTTGCTCCCGCAGAGAATCCGGAGGTTTGTGTCACCATTATTGTGGAGGGCGCAGGCAGCGGAGGAGACTATGCAGTTCCCATAGCAAGAAGAATTTTCGATGCCTATTTTAGGGAAAAAGAATAAAAATGTTGCGCTTCCGCCGGGATTGGACTATACTTGTTTTAGTTGTGTACAGGCACACCAGTCAGGAGGAATTGCAATGATAGAAGCAACAAGCTGTGGCGGTGTGGTAATATTTCGTGGAAAAATCCTTCTCTTGTACAAAAATTATAAAAACAAGTACGAAGGCTGGGTTTTACCTAAAGGCACTGTGGAACAGGGTGAGGAATTTAAGGACACTGCCTTGCGCGAAGTGCTGGAGGAATCGGGAGCGAAAGCTACCATCATAAAATATATCGGGAAGAGTGAGTATTCCTTTACGGTTCCCGAGGATACCGTGGAAAAAGAAGTACACTGGTACCTGATGATGGCGGACAGTTATTACAGCAAGCCACAAAGAGAAGAGTACTTTGTAGACTCCGGGTTTTACAAGTATCATGAGGCCTTTCATCTTTTGAAGTTTTCAATTGAGAAACAAATACTGGAAAAGGCATACAATGAATATCTGGAATTGAAGAAGAGCAATCTATGGGGAAGCCGGAAATATTTTTAATATTTCCGGCTTCTTCTTAACAGTTCCTTAAAGATTTTTCATGATTTCAAGCTGAGGATTTTCCATCAAGTCAAGGATTTGGTTATTTTCGTCTTTCAGAATGGGACGGGAGAGCTTTCCCGGTTGAATGACAAATACCTCCCATACGGATTCGTCATTCAACTGTACCGTGGAACCAATCTGAGCATCCGCGATGCGCTTCATCAGTGGAATCAAAAGCTCCGAATCAAACTTAAGCATATCTTTCTCGAAATTGCCCAGAATTTGAAGCGGTGTCAGAGCGTTTCGGTAAGTTCTGGGTGAAGCCATGGCAATATAGGTATCGATAATAGCTACATATCTCGCAAAAATATCAATTTTAGAACCTTTCATATGATAGGGATAACCACTGCCGTCCAAACGTTCATGGTGCATGATAACCGCATTTTTGATTCGCCTGTCCAGCGTAGTATTGCTCAAAATGGAGTATCCGATTTCAGGATGCTTCTTTACCATATCATATTCTTCATCGGTAAGCTTTCCCGGCTTCCAGAGAAGCTCATAGGGAAGCCTGAGTTTTCCGATATCATAGTAAAAGCAGGATAAAATCAGTATATTTTTATCCTCGGGACG
>JAEDMI010000039.1 GCA_016303085.1 Acetatifactor sp. | reverse complement strand
CGCCCCACCCGGGCAGTGCCGCGGGCTTCTTCGCCCCACCCGGGCAGTGCCGCGGGCTTCTTCGCCCCACCCGGGCAGTGCCGCGGAAAACCTTCGGTTTCCCGCGGTCGCTTCGCTCGTCAAATGACCGAAAATCCATCTGCTTGTGCAAGCACAGCATCTGCTTTTCGGTCACTTGACTCTGCCCTTTTCGGACATTATACCATATATAGTTTCTACTGTGGTAACAAAATTTTTTCACCTATTTTAATGTCATCCGGATTATCAATGTTATTCATGGAGCAAATCTCTGCCACTCTGGCATCGCTGCCGTATCTGGCAAGGCAGATGCCAATCAGAGTGTCTCCCTTTTTTACGGTATAGGACACCGGCTCCGGCGTGGGGGTGGGTGTGAGTTCCGGAGTAGGAGTTGGTGTAGGTTCCGGAGTGGGTATCGGAGTAGGTTCCGGTTCCGGTGTCGGAGTTGATGCAGGTTCTGTCGAAAGCTCCGGTGCAGCCTCAAAATCGGATACAGGTTCCGGTGTCAGGGTGGATACGGATTCCGCTGATGGTTCCGGTGACATTGCCGCCTCATTCTCTTTCCGAATGGCATCTGTCAGCTTGTCCTCCGTTACTATAGTTCCCACCTGAGCCGTTCCGTTTGATACCTCCATTGCATCAGGAAGCCGTTGTTCAGTCATTTCATCTATCATTTGCCTGGCTGCCACCTGTAGTTCTTCAAATTTTTCTCCGCCGTTCATTGCTGCGATTCCAGCTATGCACAGCAGTACAAAGACCGCAGCCGCAGTCATTTTCATCTGCCTCAGACGTGTCTCCGCTGTCCGTCCGCTGTATCTGCTGCCGCGAAAGTCAGAGCCGGCATATCCGCTTCGTTCTTCCGCTCTGCTTCTGCGCTCCTCCTGCCTGCGTTTTACAACTTCATATTTCTCCTGGTTGAACTCCTCCGGTTTTGCCTCCTCCTGTCTTTCGGACAGCATAAAATGAAGCATACTGTCATTTTTTTCATAAAACTGGGCATATCCTTCTATGTATCTGCACACTCCCTGTTCATAGACATGAAAGCCCTCCACCATCTCACCGTTCAGCAGCCGGTACCCCAGAAACTCATATTCACCGAAATACTTTTTCCTTGTCTTTTCTGCCTCCTGAAGTACTGCCTGGGACAAGTGCCTGGTCTCTCTCTGCAAAAAATTCAGTTTACCCGCCCCATAAAGAAACAGATAAGTGATTCCTGCCTCCTCCTTTCGCACGCCGTACAGCGCAACTGCCAATTCCTTGTCAAGAGCATGTCCGTTCAACTGTTTTATATAGGAAATGACGTAATCCTCCACATAAATCTTGCAGCTGCGATTTGTTTCACCAATCTGTGTAACATTTTTCGGTAAATCCATAAAAAAACACCTCCTATGCCGATACTGTAAATAATAGCATCGGCACAGAGAGGTATTTTATCGTTCTTTGTCATGCGAACCGCAAAAACATTCGACAAGTTTCTTAACCGTCAACAGTGTTCAAATTTATATACGGTCTCTGAATTGTACTCCTTCCCCTCTCCGAAAATGCAGGAAGGGAACTCAGGCTTGTTTACGGAATCGGGAAAATACTGGGTTTCCAGACACATTCCCATGCGGGCTTCATAGGTTACGCCGTCCTTACCGTTTTGTTGCTCAATAAAATTGCCCGCATAAAATTGAACTCCGGGCAAGGTGGTGTATGCCTTCATCACTCTGCCGCTCTCCGGAGCCTTCACTGTGGCAAAATGTCGAAGTTCACCATCATCTTTCCAGTCATCAATCACCCAGTTGTGGTCATAGCCACCGGCAAACTCCAACTGTTCAAAGGTCGCACCAATGTCTCTGCCCACCTTCTTCGCCGTTGTAAAATCCATGGGTGTACCGGTTACCGGAACAATTTCACCTGTGGGAATGGAGCCGGAATCCGCAGGAGTATACCGGGATGCTCCGAGCCAAAGTTCGTGGCCTTCAATCTTCCCACTGTCATGACCGTTCAGGTTAAAATAGGTATGGTTGGTCAGGTTCAGAATTGTTCTTTTGTCGCTGGTTCCGTGATACAGAAGATGAAGACTGTTGTCCTCCCCCAGGCGATAGGTCACTGATATACTCTTGTTGCCGGGGAATCCCATATTTCCATCCTTGTCAGACAGCTCAAAAATAACTCCATCTTCCGTTATAGTGCTCACCCAAACCTGTTTATGGTATCCTGCATCCTTATGGCTGTGCAGATTATTCACTCCATCGTTTACATCCAGCTGATAGGTCACACCATCAATGGTATACTTCGCATTTCCGATACGGTTTGCACTGGGACCGATAACTACCCCAAAAAAGCTGGGATTCCGAAGATAATCCTCCGCCCTGTCGAAGCCCAACACCACATCCGCTTCCTTTCCATCCCTATCCGGCACCACAAGCTTTACCAGCGCCGCACCAAGGTTGCTCACCGTTACTTTCATTCCGTTACTGTTGGAAATCGTGTACAGCTTCGCTTCTCCTTTACCGGGAAGCCGCGTCCACACTTTTGATTCAATCTCGATTGCCATACTTTTTTCCTCCTATAGCTCCACACGTCCTTCAAGCGCACGGAGCAGTGTCACTTCATCGATATATTCCAAGTCTCCTCCCACCGGAACACCGCTGGCAATTCTCGTCACCTTGATTCCCGTAGGCTTAATCATCTTGCTGATATACATGGCCGTGGTCTCGCCCTCCAGACTTGAATTGGTGGCAATAATGACTTCCTCCACATCTCCCTGTAACCGTTCCACCAGTTCCTTCAGCTTGATATCTCCGGGACCGATTCCCAGCATGGGAGAGATGGCACCGTGCAACACATGGTACACGCCCTCGTATCGTCCTGTTTTTTCGTAAGCAGTCAAATCTCTTGTATTCTCCACCACCATAATCATTTTATGGTTTCGGTTTTTGTTGGCACATACAGGACAGATATCCTTATCTGTCAGCGTATAACATTCCTTGCAGTACCGCACATTTGCCTTTGCTTCCACAATAGTATTTGCCAGTCTGTTCACCTTATCCTGAGGCATATTAATCAGATGAAACGCCAGTCTCTGAGCGGACTTGTTTCCGATTCCGGGAAGCGCTGCAAGCTCCTCTATTAACTTATTGATATGTCCGCTGTATAATTCCATCAGAAGGGCAATCCTCCCAGGCCCCCGGTCATTTTGCCCATCAATTCCGCACTTGCTGCATCTGCCTGGCGCATTGCTTCATTGACCGCTGCCATCACCGCATCCTGCAGAGTCTCAATATCCTCAGGATCCACGATTTCCTCGGACAAAACAATCCGCAGCACCTCTTTCTTGCCGTTCACCGCAACTTCTACCGCTCCGCCTCCGGTTTTTGCCACAAACTCCTTGGTCTCCAGTTCCTTCTGTCCTTCCTCCATCTGACGCTGCATTCTCTGAGCCTGCTTCATCAGATTGCTCATGTTTCCGGGCATTCCGCCTCCGGGAAATCCACCTCTTTTTGCCATTTTAACACCATACCTTTCCTGTACCCTTACGCTTTCATACATAATTCGTGCACTGTGCCTTTAGCACATTGCTCCGGTACAAATTTGTCTGCAATTAGTTTTCATCTTCCTCTTCTTCCTCAATGTCCATCCGGACTATCTGTGAGAGGTCCACATAGTTTTGTTCAAATTCCTGCTGTCCTCGGACAGTCTGAATATTGACTTCAATTTCTTTTCCCGCAAAATCTGACAGCAGCGCTTCCAATTGTTGCTTATTCTCGTGATGCTGCGCAAAATAGTCCGACGGAATTCCGTCCTCCAGAATCACCATCAGCTTGTTGTCACCACCAAGGCTTAATTTGGCAGACTTCAAATATATTCTCATGGGATTTTCCGCGCTCCCCACGATTGTAGGCCACTTCGCCACAATCTGTTTCACATCCTCCGGGATTGCCTTGGGTAACTCCGGTTTCGGCTTTGGGGTATTTCCTATGCCTCCCGGCTGCAAGCCCCCCGGAGCAGCTCCCTCTGCCGCTGCAAATACCACTCCGTTCTCCAGCTTTTCCTCCACCTGGCGAATGCGATCCAGCACAGCATCCTCATCTGTCTCCATCTCCGGCTTGCAGAGCTTAATCAACGCAATTTCCACCAGAATCCGTTTCTGGGACGCATATCGTATCTGACCCGACAGCTCCGAAAAAATTCTGATATACCGCACAATCTGCTCCATATCTACCCGGGATGCCTCTTCCTTCAGCCGCTTCAAGTTATCCGTGGACATGTCAATCACATCTTCCAGATTGTCCGATGCCTGCACCAGCATAAGGTTTCGCAGATACCATGTAAAATCCGTGACAAACTGGGTCAATTCGCGCCCCTGCATCACAATTTCTTCCAACAGTTTCACGCATCCCAGCACATCCCTGTCAAGAATGTTTCGAAGCAGACGGCTGAACACCTCGGTGTCCACTGCTCCCAGCACATCCAGCACCTTATCGTAGGTCAGTTCCTTGCCCAGGTGAAATGCGATGCACTGGTCCAGAAGGCTCAATGCATCTCTCATGGAACCATCCGCTGTCTTGGCAATATAGCGAAGTGCTTTTTCCTCCACCTGCACCTGTTCGGTATCAATCAGCTCCTGCATTCTCGCCGTTATGGTATCAATGGAAATTCTCTTGAAATCATATCTCTGACAACGGGATAAAATGGTAATAGGCAGCTTATGTACCTCTGTTGTTGCCAGAATAAAAATGACATAGGAAGGCGGCTCTTCCAGTGTCTTCAGTAAGGCATTGAAGGCTCCTATGGAGAGCATATGCACCTCGTCTATGATGTAAACCTTATAATTTCCCTCTGCAGGGGAGTAGGATACCTCCTCCACAATCTCACGGATATTATCCACGCCATTGTTGGAAGCCGCATCAATTTCTATGACATTCATGCTTGCCCCCGCCGCAATCGCTTTACAGATGCGGCATTCTCCGCATGGGCCGTCCTCCGTCGGGTTTTCACAGTTCACCGTGCGGGCAAAAATCTTTGCAACTGTGGTCTTGCCAGTGCCGCGGGTTCCCGTAAACAGATATGCATGACCGATGCGCCCTGCTTTTAACTGATTTTTCAGCGTAGTTACGATATGATCCTGACCTTTCACATCTGCGAAAGAATCAGGACGAAATTTCCGGTATAACGCCGTATATGACATATTTTTGCTTCCTCACTTACCGCTTACGCCTTAGTCGCCAAAGCAGATTCCCAGCAGTTTTGCTTCCTGTACGATGGTTGCATCAGGCTCTACCGTTTTCAGCTTGCCTGCAACATCCTCAAGTGGTACGCGTACAATTTCACGGTTTTTATAGCCCACCATGAAGCCGTACTGTCCGTCCAGAATCAGCTTGCCGGCTTCTGCACCCAGACGGCTGGCAAATACACGGTCATAAGGGCAGGGACTTCCGCCTCTCTGCATATGTCCCGGAACAGTGACGCGCACTTCTCTCCCCGTCTTCTCCTGAATGGCTGCAGCCACCTCATAGGAAACAGAAGGGTGTGTTTTCTTCTCCAATTTCTTCTTATAATCCTTCTTGGAGAGAGCTGCATCCTCTTTGGAGATAGCTCCTTCCGCTACCGCAATAATGGTAAAGCGGCAGCCCTTTTTGTCTCTCTCCTCTATCTTTTCAATCACCTTGTCAATATCATAAGGTATCTCGGGAATCAAGATGATGTCCGCTCCTCCTGCCATACCGGCATTCAGAGTCAGCCAGCCCACTTTGTGTCCCATGACCTCTACAATGAAAACCCTGCCGTGGGAAGCTGCTGTGGTATGGATACAGTCGATTGCATCAGTGGCAATATCCACCGCGCTCTGAAAGCCGAAGGTCATATCGGTGCCCCAAAGGTCGTTGTCGATAGTCTTGGGAAGGGTAACTATATTCAAACCCTCTTCTCTCAGCAGATTTGCCGTCTTATGTGTTCCGTTTCCTCCCAGAATCACCAGACAGTCCAGCTGAAGCTTATAATAATTCTGCTTCATGGCCTCCACCTTATTTAAGCCGTTCTCATCAGGATCCTGTATAGTCTTAAAAGGGGTTCTGGAAGTTCCCAGAATCGTGCCACCCTTTGTCAGGATACCGGAAAAGTCCTTGCCGGTCAGCATCTGAAACTTCCCGTAAATCAGTCCCTTGTAGCCGTCCAGGAATCCATAAATTTCCACCTCTTCATTGCTGGTGTCCAACGTCTTCACAACGCCTCTCATAGCTGCATTCAACGCCTGACAATCTCCGCCGCTGGTCAACATACCGATTCTCTTCATGTACTTTTCCTCCTGATGACTTTTCCTTATTTATTATTGCCGTTTTTCCCAAACACTATATATAGAAGTTTACCCTTTCCGGGACAAATTTGCAACTGTAACAGAGGTGTTATAAAAAATTTCTTCATAGTCTTGCAAAAATCAATGTCATAATATAAAATAGAAAGACAGTTGTAAAACCAACATGGAGATGTACCCAAGTGGTTGAAGGGTCCGGATTCGAAATCCGGTAGGTCGGTTCTGCCGGCGCATGGGTTCAAATCCCATCATCTCCGCTATAGGTATGTGGCATCCTCGGATGCCACTTTTTAATGAAAAAATATTTATAAAAAAGCCGCCGTCCGGACATTGTCGGACAGCGGCTCTATTCATTTTACATATCCATACCGGATTCAGGCAATTTGCTTACTTCCAAGCATCATACTGCTTCTGGAACTCAGCAAGTACATCCTGATATCCTGCCTCGTCAAGTGCTGCCTGATAAGCTGCGATAGTAGAATCTACATCCGCAACAGCAACACCGCCGTTCTCCAGGACGAAACCATACTGCTCAAATACAGTCTGGCATGCAGCATACTTGTCAGCAACAGGGGTCTTGTCGAAACGGAAACCGGCTGCGCAGGAGGTGTTAGCACCGCCGTTGAAGTCCTTGTACAGGTCTGCCTTGTTGTCAGGCTCATTGTACAGAGGAGTTACAACTGTAGCGGATGCGGACTCCCACATGGAGTGGTTATACTTTCCGTTGTCAGTCTGTTCAACCTTACCGTTTGCATCATAGTTAAAGTCTTCGCCTTCAATACCGAAGGTATACAGGTCAGCGAGCTTGCTGTCTGTGTAAAGCAGGCCCATGAAATCAATACAAGCCTTTGCCTGCTCTTCGGTGCTGTTCGCGGTAATGCAGTAGCAGGAGCCCAGAGCAGAAGTGGAATGAGCCCATCTGTCGGTAGCGGGAACCATTGTAACATCCTGATTGTAACGGCTGTTTGCCTCAGCATTTACAGGGATATCGGTCCACCATGAAACAGCCCAATCCTGAGTCTGTGTAGTTGTATCGGTAGTGGTCTTTGTTACATCATCCTCAGAGATGTAGCCTGCCTCTGCCCACTTAGCCATCAGAGTACAGAACTCTTTATACTCGTCAGTCAGGACAGTATCTACAACCTTGTTGGTGTTTCTGTCAACAGCAACCCAGTTTGATGTAGCGTCTGCGGTAAAGAAGTCAAAGCTGTTGATATAGTATCTGTAGAACATAGCTGTCTTCTGGGTCAGATAAGGATACTTCAATCCTTCGCTCTTAGCATCAGCCAGCATGGGCTCAATGTCTGCCAGAGACTTCACGGAAGAGAGATCCCATCCGTACTTGTCAACCAGATCCTGACGGAACATGATGTCGTAGCCTTCCACATTATCCTTGTAAACAGGAATAAAGTAGTTCTTTCCGTTGTACTTGGTTGCTTCCCACTGTCCTGCATCCATGGACTCATAGAGAGGGGTGCCGGGCAGAAGGTCTGTGATGTCATACACTGCATTCTGGGGTACCAGATCGTTGGTTCCGATGGTGCTCTCCCAGGAAGCGGTCCACAGCAGGTTGATTTCCTTATTTGCCAGGGATGTGTTTGCTTTGTCGGTGTACTCACCGGAGCCGATGTCGGTCAGATTAATCTTTACATTAATCTTGTCAGCGATGTACGCATTGATTGCATCTTCTACCTTCTTCACCTGCGCGGAATCAGGAGTTGCAAGGTTAAAGGTTGCTCTGGTAACATTGATAACTACCTTGCCGTCATCAGTTTTAGGCGTTGCCCCACCTGAGCTTGCTGCGTTGCCGCATCCGGTCATCAGGCCTGCAGCCATGGATGCAACCAACAATGTTGATAAAATTTTCTTCTTCATTTGGTTAAACCTCCCATAATTTTTATATTCTCAAGGGTGATGCACCATTGCATTTGCCCGGAATATCATTTGTCAGCCTTTTACAGAGCCTACAGTCAGACCCTTAATAAAGTATTTCTGAAAGAACGGATAAACCACCATAATCGGTCCGATAACCACGATAACGGTTGCCATAGTAGCGGAATACTGCGGAATCGTTCCTCCCATAGCCGCTCTTGCGGATGCAGGAACGTTAGCGTTATTCAACAGGAATTCGATACTCTTCTGAATATTTACCAGGAGCAACTGTAAGGGTTTCTTGCTGTCACTCTTAATATAAAGCAGCGCATTCTGCCAATCGTTCCAATAGGTTGTTGCCATCATAAATCCCACCGCAGCCATAGAAGGCTTCAAAAGCGGAAGCGTAATCTGGAAGAAGGTGCGGTACTCTCCGGCTCCGTCAATCTTTGCCGCCTCCATCAACTCTGCCGGTATACTGTTTGCTATGTAAGTTCTCAGAATAATCACATTCATAGTCGTCACGCAGAGGGGCAGAATCAACAGAAGAAGACTATCCTTCAAATTGTAATAAGTAGTAAAAATAATATAGCAGGACAGCTGTCCGCCGCTAAACAGCATCGGTATCAGTAAATAAATGGAAAAGAATTTGGACAATCTGAAATCCGGGCGGCTGATAGCATAAGCAAACATGGACATAATCAGCAATCCAACCAGTGTCCCGACTACGGTGATAAAAATGGTCACACCATAGGATACAATAAGCTGTTTCCCGTATCTCAATACGGAATTGATACCATCCAGTGACCACTTCTCCGGGAAATAGCTGAAACCGTTCTGCGTAATCGCTTTCTCATCTGTAAACGCCGCAATAAACACCAGTAAAATCGGCAGTGCGCAAAACAGAGTGTACAGCAGTAGGAAAAATCCCAGTATGTATTGACCCACGCCCTTGCGCTGTCTTCTGGAGGGAGCCAAATCTGCATTCTTCATTTTCTTCTTTCCGCTCATTTTTGGTCTCCTCCCTTAGAACAGTGAATTATCGGGTGAAATCTTCCTCACCAGCCCGTTTGCAAACAACATCATCAGCAGACCGACTACCGACTGGAAGAGCGTTGTTGCCGACACAAATCCATAATTGGAATTCTTGAAAATAGCATGCAGTACGTAGGAATCGATAACCTGTGTGGTATCATACAGTGTTCCGCTGTCTCGTGTAACCTGATAGAACAAACCGGTATCGGATCTCATAATATTGCCCACGGAAAGCAGCAGCATAACCGTAATCATGGGAATCAGGGCCGGCAGTGTAATGTGCCAAATCTGTTTCCATTTGTTGGCTCCGTCTATCTCTGCCGCTTCGTAAAGTTCTGTATCAACACCGGCCAGCACGGACATGTAAAGCACTGAACCGTAACCTACGCTGTTCCACATCTTTACAATGGTCAAAATAATGGGCCAGAGCGAAGCTGTTATATAGAATTTCGTGTTCATTCCAAATGTATTGTTCAAGATACCGGTATCGGTACTGATGAACGCGTATACAATAAACTGCACCGCTGCATAGGAAATGAAAATCGGAATAATCATAATGGTCTGCATAACCTTTGCGCATCTTTTAAAGACAAACTGGTCGATGGCAATTGCCAGCACAACATTCAGGAAAGTTCCCACTGCAGTAAAAATCACATAATACATCAGAGTGTTCAACGTCATGTTGACGAATATATCTTTGGAAGCCAGAAGGAATTTAAAGTTTTGTATACCGTTCCATGGGCTGCCCCAGATACCCTTGCTGTAGTCGAAGGACTTAAATGCCATCACCAATCCACTCATGGGAATATAGGCGAAGAACAGCAGTACCAAAAATGCCGGCAGTGCCATGACTACATGTGCTCTGTGTTTCCATGTGTTCCGAAAAAACTCTTTCATACTTTCCTCCATTTCGACGCCGCAGCTACTCAACAAGAAGCGCTGCAATCTATTTGCTCTGCCGCATTTCAATCCGCAGTCTAGGAAATCGTCGCCACTGACCTTCCTTCCAGAACCGTGCCCGGGATGACAATCTGTTCCACTATGGTTGATTTAGGTCTTTCTATCAGGCTGATTAACTGTCTCGCTGCCACACATCCGATTTGTTCCGCATCCTGTCTGACCGTGGTCAACTGCGGCTCCAGATGTCTGGCCGCCGGAATTCCGTCATATCCCGCCACCGAAATATCCTCCGGAATTCTCAAGCCCCTTTCCCTTATGGCATTGATACCGCCAAACGCGGCAAAGTCATCGGGAAAGATAATACAGGTGGGAGGATCCGGCAAATCCAGAAGCTGATTTGTGACAGTATACGTGGTTGCCGTGTCACGGTATGCCGCTTCCCTTATATATTCATCAGGTACTTCAAGCCCCAACATTTCCGCAGTTCTGTAAAAGCTGGAGACGCGGTTTTTGGTAACCGCCGAATCTGCGCCATGGATGTATGCTATCTTCCTGTGACCTTTATGGTAAATCAATTCCAGCAAATCCCTGATTCCGGTCACATTGTCGGACAGCACTGCTATCCGGTTATTGAAGATGTGGTCGATGGTAACCACCGGTATATCACTCTGAACAAGTTCGACAACCTCAGGGTCGCCAAAATCGATACATGCAAGTATCACTCCGTCAAAGCCTCTGTATCGGCTGTGTTCCAGATAGGTCATTCTGTCTTCCCGGTCTCTGTAGCAGTTGATAAACGTAATGTCATAACCGCTTCTTTCTGCCGTTCTCTTAAAGCTGTCCAGGACGGCGGCAAAATGGTCATGCGTCAATCCATTGGTGGCTTCATCCACAAAGAGGACACCTATTCCGTGAGTCCTGTTTGTCTTCAGCGCCCTGGCTGAAAGATTCGGAGAGTAGCCCATTTCTTTCGCCACTTTCTTAATATGTGCCCTTGTCTCCTCTCCAATGTCCGTGTGGTTATTCAGAGCTTTACTGACCGTAGCCACCGAAACTCCGCACGCCTTGGAAATATCCTTCAACGATGCCATTTTTTCACTCCGTCATTTTTTACTTAATCGTTTTCGTAGCTTTACTATACAACATATTTTACAGAATTGCAATAATTACTTTTATTTTCTTGTGTGATTTGTATACTTTCACTATTTCTACGTCAGTGTTTTTGTACATAAATTTAGTTACTTTCTTTTCTTCTTCTATTATATATGTGTTGTCATACAGAAACGTTTTCGGGCTGCGTTTTACTATATATAAGCATCAATTCTCATTTTACAGCTTGTCCCGCAACAATATTCTCCTTTATTTTTCAATATTTCTATTGCATTCCTTGATATTCTTATATATAATTTGTGTGAAAGCGCATTTACCTTAATCGTTTTCGAAACATTTTCAATTTTTTCATGAAAAGGAACTGTAAACACTATCACAAGTGAGGAGAACTGCTATGAAATTTGGTTTTTTTGATGATTCCAATCAGGAATACGTAATCACCACCCCAAAAACTCCCCTCCCCTGGATTAATTACCTGGGGTGTAACGAGTTCTTCAGTCTGATTTCCAACACCTGCGGCGGCTATACTTTTTATAAAGATGCAAAGCTGCTGCGCATGACCCGTTACCGCTACAACGATGTTCCCGGCGATGTAAACGGAAAATACTTTTACATAAAAGACGGTGATACCGTCTGGAACCCCGGCTGGCAGCCCACAAAAACTGAGCTGGACAGCTATGAATGCCGTCACGGCATCGGCTACAGCCGCTTTACCTCCTCAAAGAATCAGGTAAAGGCGTCTGTTCTTTCATTTGTTCCCATGAACGACAACTGTGAGATCCAGAAGCTGACACTGACAAATGAAACCTCAGTCGAAAAATCCCTTTCCGTATTTTCATATGTGGAATGGTGTCTTTGGAATGCGGACGATGATATGAAGAACTTCCAGAGGAACTTAAGCATCGGTGAGGTAGAGGTGGTTGGCTCTACCATCTTCCACAAGACCGAGTACAGAGAACGCCGCAACCATTATGCCATTTATTCCGTAAATGCGCCTGTCGCCGGCTTCGATACCATCCGCGACGAATTTCTGGGCGCATACAGAGGTGCCGACAAGCCCCTGGCAGTGGAGAACGGCGCATGCACCAACTCCATGGCAAGCGGCTGGTCTCCCATCGCGTCCCACCAGCTGAACGTAACTCTTGCACCCGGCGAGAGCAAAACCTTCATCTTTGTTCTTGGCTACATTGAAAATGCTGAGGACGACAAGTGGGAATCCTATGGTGTCATCAACAAGACCAAGGCATGGGATATGTTAAAGAAATATGAATCCGAAGAAGGTGTAGATAAGGCTTTTGCAGAACTTCAGGCCTACTGGACGCAGCTTCTTGCAAAGTATAATGTGGAATCCGGTGACGAAAAGGTAAATCGCATGGTAAATACCTGGAATCAGTATCAGTGTATGGTTACCTTCAATATGTCCCGCTCCGCTTCCTACTATGAATCCGGTATCGGCCGGGGTATGGGCTTTCGTGACTCCTGTCAGGATCTGCTGGGCTTCGTACACCTGATTCCCGACCGTGCAAGGGAACGAATCATCGATATCGCCTCTACCCAGTTCCAGGACGGCAGCGCTTATCATCAATACCAACCCCTTACCAAGAAGGGCAACTCCGACATCGGCAGCGGCTTCAACGATGACCCGCTCTGGCTCATCGCCGGAACCTCCGCTTATGTACGTGAGACCGGAGATACCTCTATCCTGACCGAGATGGTTCCCTTCGACAATGATATGAGCGTTGCAACCCCTCTCATGGACCACCTGAAGCGCTCCTTCGACTATACCGTAAATCATAAGGGTCCTCACAACCTGCCCTTAATCGGACGTGCAGACTGGAATGACTGTCTGAACTTAAACTGCTTCTCCGCTCACCCCGGTGAATCCTTCCAGACCTTTGGTCCCAGCGAAGGCCCTGTGGCAGAATCCGTATTTATTGCAGGTATGTTTGTGAAGTACGGCGAGGAATACGCTCAACTTTGCGAACTTATGGGAGATACCGAAGAGGCGGCAAGAGCCCGCAAAGAAGTGGAAGTGATGTATGACACCATCCTGGCTCACGGTTGGGACGGCGACTGGTTCCTCCGCGCTTACGATGCATACAGCCACAAGGTAGGTTCCAAGGAATGCCGCGAGGGACAGATTTACATTGAGCCCCAGGGCTTCTGTGTACTGGCAGGCGTCGGTGTCAAAGAAGGTTTGGCTGAACGCGCACTGGATTCCGTAAAGGATCGTCTGGATACCAAGTATGGTGTCATGATTCTTCAGCCCGCTTACACTGAGTATCATCTGGAGCTTGGCGAGGTTTCCTCCTATCCCCCGGGATACAAGGAGAATGCCGGAATCTTCTGTCACAACAACCCTTGGGTATCCATTGCGGAAACCGTTATCGGCAGAGGTGACAGAGCCTTTGAAATTTACAGAAAAACCTGTCCTGCTTACATTGAGGACATCAGTGAGATTCACCGCACGGAGCCTTATGTGTACTCTCAGATGGTTGCCGGTCGTGACGCAAAATATCACGGCGAGGCAAAGAACAGCTGGCTGACCGGTACGGCTGCATGGACTTTTGTAAATATCTCCCAGTATATTCTGGGTGTATATCCTACCCACACCGGACTTTCTGTTGACCCCTGCGTACCCGATGGTTTCGGCGATTTCACGGTGACCAGACAGTTCCGCGAGGGCACCTATCATATTCAGATAAATAATCCGAACAATGTACAGAAGGGTGTGGCTTCCATGACTGTGGACGGCAAGGCTGTAGAGGGACATATCATCCCTTATGAGAAGGGCAAGGCAGAATACAATGTAGTTGTCACCATGGGATAAGAATGAAAACCTACGGGTGCTTACATGCCACATACCTTTGTTCGGCACGCTTTCACTTGGGTTCTCGCAGCAGCAAACGCATAAGCGGGCAAACCACGCCCGCCAAGCGCTGACGCTCGAAACAGTCTCACAAAGGTACATGGCATGTATCACCCTGTTTGCCCGGAGAAAATAATTATTTATTTCAACAAGTTTTATTTGGAAAGGCTATCCACCGGTCTGAGTGGGTAGCCTAAAATTTTAATACTACAGCAGTCACTCTGCAAAACGGAATCGGACGAGCTCTTTGAGTGAGAGATGATTCTTATCCGAAGGGCAAGAAGATGCAGAAGGCTACATTTTTGGGGTAAATCACGCTCCAAATTACCCCAAGAATCGAAGAAAGCTGTATTTTGGGTGTAATTCCCACATCAAATTACCCCAAGAATCGAAGAAGGCTGTATTTTTGGGGTAATTCCCACATCA
>JAEDMI010000334.1 GCA_016303085.1 Acetatifactor sp. | reverse complement strand
TCAAAAATAATGTTGCGAATCATTCTGTCTCTCCTCTTTGTTCCGTCAAATTCCCATAATCTCCAGAAGCTTTCCGGCTGCTGCCGGAAGCGTGCTTCTCCTGCTTTTTACCACGCAGAAACTTCTCTTGGGTATCAGCTTGTTAAACCTAAGTTCAAACAAAAGTCCCGACTCCAGCGCCTCTTTTGCAAAGTCCCTGACGACACAGCCGATCCCAAGATTTCTCAATGCAAACTGTACAATCATATCGCTGGTTGCAAGCTCAAACTCCGGCCGCAGCACAACACCGTTTTCTGCCAGATACTCGTCCATATAGCTTCTTGTACTGGTATTGCTCTCCAGAAAAATCGTGGGCAGCTTCTCCAGTTCCTGAAAATCCAGCATTTTATTTTTATAGGAGATGAATCTTCTCCCCGCCACGAACACATCTTCAATTTTCCGCACCGGAACCGCCGACATGTCCTCCGAAACCTCAAAAGGAGTGCTCACCACCCCGAAATCGATTTTTCCCTCCCTGAGCGCAGAAAGCGTCTCCGGTGTGGGGCCGTTGGAAACAATGACCTTGATATCGGGATACTGCTCATGAAATTTTTCCAGGAAGGGCAAAAGATAAAACTGCAAAGTCATATCGCTGGCGCCGATGTGCACCTCTCCCAGCTCCAGATTCTGCATCTGGCGCACCTTATCCACCCCAAGTTCAATCTGCTCATAGCCCTTTGACACATAGGAATACAAAAGCTCTCCTTCCGCAGTGAGCTTCACACCTCTGGATGCACGGCAGAATAGAGGAACGCCCAGGCTTTTTTCCAATGCTTTCAGCGACTGGCTGACCGCAGGCTGGGAAATAGACAGCAAAGCGGCAGCACCCGTGACACTGCCGCTTTTTGCCGTATAGTAAAACACTTTAAAATACTCAAGATTACTGATCATATTATTTCTTTAACGCACTCACTCTGTAAATGATATCGTCTCTTCCGGGGCCGTTGCTGACCATGGTGATGGGATATCCGATTTGGCTCTCAATAAACTCAATATAATTTCTGCAGTTCTCAGGCAGTTCCTCATACTTTCTGATACCCCGGATTTCACACTTCCAACCGGGCAGAGTCTTGAGTACAGGCTTCGCCTTCTCCAGCTTTGCCGTAACAGGGAACTCGGTAGTCACCTCACCGTCAATATCATAGCCCACGCATACGGGAATCTCATCCAGATAACCAAGCACATCCAGTACAGTAAATGCCACATCCGTGGTTCCCTGAAGTCTGCAGCCGTACTTGGATGCAACACAGTCGAACCAGCCTACACGTCTGGGACGTCCGGTGGTAGCGCCGTACTCTCCGCCGTCGCCGCCTCTGCGTCTCAGTTCCTCGGCCTCATCTCCGAACAGTTCGGACACGAAAGCGCCTGCACCTACGGCAGAGGAATAAGCTTTGCAGACTGTTACAATCTGCTTGATTTCATAAGGAGGAAGTCCTGCGCCGATGGCGCCGTAAGCAGCCAGCGTGGAGGAGGAAGTCACCATGGGGTAGATACCGTGGTCGGGGTCCTTTAAAGTACCCAGCTGTCCCTCCAGCAGAACGGTCTTGCCCTCCTTCAGTGCCTTATCCAAAAATGCGGAAACATCGCACACATAGGGTGCTACCATATCTCTGTATTCATGCAGTGTATTCAAAAGCTCCTTTGCATCGATAAGAGGTTTGTGATACAAATGCTCCAACAATACATTCTTCAAATCGCAGACACGCTCTACCTTCTCCTGCAGCAGTTCCTCGTCAAAGAGCTCGCTGACCTGGAAACCGATTTTTGCATATTTGTCGGAGTAGAAGGGAGCAATGCCGGACTTTGTGGAGCCAAAGGACTTACCACCCAGTCTTTCCTCCTCGTACTGGTCAAACAAAATGTGATAAGGCATTACAATCTGCGCTCTATCGGACACCAGAATCTTGGGCATGGGCACATTTCTGTCCACGATAGACTGAATCTCCTTGAACAAAAGGGGAATGTTCAATGCCACTCCGTTTCCGATTACACTGGTGGTATGATTGTAAAACACACCGGAGGGAAGCGTATGAAGTGCGAACTTACCATAATTGTTTACAATGGTATGTCCCGCATTTGCTCCGCCCTGAAAGCGCACAATGATGTCCGCCTCCTGTGCCATCATATCGGTAATCTTTCCTTTTCCCTCGTCGCCCCAGTTGGCGCCTACTATTGCCTTAACCATGTTTTTCCTCCATCTTCTGCTGTTTACGCAGACTTCTTCATAATGAAACGGACATAAAAGCAAGCTCTTACGTCCGTCGCTTTCATACACAGTATACTATATCTTTTTCCATAAGTAAAATCAATATATTTTATACTATGTATAAGTTATTTTTATGTCTTGTTCTTATTATCTGAGATTTCCATCCTGTGTACCGCTATTGCCACCGGGCATTTCGCCGTTCTGCGGCATCTCAGGCATTTCAGGCATTTCAGGCATTTCGCCATTCCGAGGCTTTTCCATGCCTTCAGGCATCTCCGGCAGTTCCGGTACTTCACCCTGCTGGACACCCCGGTTGCCGTCCG
>JAEDMI010000333.1 GCA_016303085.1 Acetatifactor sp. | reverse complement strand
ATTCCCTTACTGTACACGGATTCTCGGATCCACAAGTCCATAGAGAATATCCACGATCAGATTCATCACTACCAGAAATGTACCGTAAAATATCGTAGTTCCCATAATCACCGGGTAATCCAGTGTTGAAATGGAATCCACAAAATATTTGCCAAGGCCCGGGATCAGAAAGATCTGTTCCACCACGAAGGATCCCATCAGCACACTGGCAATACTCACACCCATATTCGTCAGAATCGGCACCATCGAATTCTTCATTTCATGCTTTAACACCACCTCCGGCTGGCTTAAGCCTTTTGCCTTTGCTGTCTTTACATAATCCTGTGTGGTCACGCTCAGCATACTGGCTCTCATACTTCTTGTCGTGTTTGCAATGGTACTCATTCCAAGAACAATACTCGGAAGTACCATCTGTGCCGCCGTACCCCAGCCGGTAACCGGAAACAGTTTTGCTTTCACTCCCAGGTAATATCGAAGCAGCGGTCCCAGAACCATGGAAGGCATGGCGATTCCGACGATCGCCACCACCATCAACAGGTAATCCGGCCATTTCCCCCGAAACTGTGCACAGAGCATACCAAAGCCAAGTCCGATGATTTCTGCGAAGAACAGAGAAGTCAGTCCAAGCTTTGCAGATACCGGGAAGGTCTCCATAATGATCGAAGACACACTTCTGCCTGCTTTTGTCAGGGAGATACCCATATCACCTTTCAGCAAGTTTCCCATATAGGTCAAATACTGCTGCCATACCGGTTTGTCCAGACCGTAATACTTTCTTTGCAGCTCCTGAACATTCGGCTTTACCTTTTCATTCAGGAAAGGATCTCCCGGTATCATTTTCATCAGGAAAAAAGTCAGTGTAGCCAGTACGAATACTGTCGTAATCGCAATACACACTCTTTTCAGAATAAATTTTGTCATTCCCATGCCTCCATTTTTTTGTTTTCTTTGTCAGAATAGCGCGTTAAAGCAAACTTGTAAAAAAAAGCGGCTTTATCTGCTCATAAAGCCGACCTCTTCGTCCCTGTTTGTCATCAGCGTACTGCCGTATCGAATATGTGCATTATAACATACAGTCGTCCAGAATTCTACAGGAAAACCCGGAAAAAGCTTATCTTTTTTCAGAAAATATTGAACTTCTGTCAATTTTTTCTCTGACTCTATACCCTGCAGGCAATTGTTTACGGATTCTATGCCCGCAGGATACAGAAAAATCATAGTTTCAACATGTACTCCTGTTTATTCTCCGCTCACGTTCAGGCTTGCCACGCGCAGGGCACAGGGAGCAATTCCATAATTTTCCAGATCAATCATAGGCCGAAGAGCATGATCCCTGCCCACCTCCAGCACATCCGACAGCATTTGTCTGAAATTGCCGCTGACGGTAAGCGCAGTCAGGTTTTCCGTCTCCTTGCCATCCTCAATCCTCACTCCAAAACAGGGCGCACTAAACTCTCCGCTTGACACGTCCAGGGTATGGAACACATCCATATACTCCGTAATCAGGATACCATTTCCCATATGTTCTTCCAGTTCCCGTAAAGAAGAGGTTCCCGGCTGAAAACAGAAATTCTTTGGAGTAACCAGAATATCCGTCGCAATGTTTCCAAACAAAAGAGGCCGTCTTCCCGCATTTCCTGTATTGGCACACGAAAGCCGCTCGGCACTGGAAGTATTGTGAAGCATACCGGTAAAGATCCCGTGATCAAGAAGCGTTACCGCTTCCCCCTTACTGCCCTCTGCATCACAGCTCATGGGGAATCCTTTGCCTCCGAGATCCGGATCATCCACAATGCTTAACACTTCTCCTGCTATTTTTTCTCCCAGGCTTCCCGCCAGCGCTGATGCACCATCCGCATATTTGCACGCAGAAAATTCCTGCCAGCCAGTGGCAAACAGAGTATACACTGCCTCGTCCGAAAGAATCACCGGATAATCCCCGGATTCAAATTTTTTCACCGGATCCATCTGCCACACAATGCGTTCTGCCAGATTTCGCGCAGCATATTCCAGATCAAAGCTTTCCACATCACCGCTTGCCAGTTCCAACACTACACACACAGGGGCGCCTTTCCACGGAAGTTCTCCTGTCAGTGAAAGGATATATACTGGTTTTGCGGAATTCACATCCAGTCCATGGGAATTTACTGTGTGCTGCCCGTAGGTTTCCGCTTTCAGTCTGGCTGTCACCGTGACATTCGCTTTTCCTTCCCTGCACCGGTTCTCTATCTGCCGGGCAATTTCATTTTCCAGTTCAGAGGCGATCTTACCTGCCTTTTCTTTTAGCACTGCCGCATCACAAACGGCCTGTTCATCCCCGTAATTCTGCACATCCGCCAGACGATTCATCGTTTCCGGATTTTCCTTATCCGAAAGGGCACTGTTGGCATAGGCCTGTGCCAATACCTTCCCGGCATCCTCTTCCAGATTCTGGGTATAGACATATCCTGTCTTCTCACCGGACACTCTCACAAACAGTGCTGTCTGAGAAGCACACTGAACATCCATCAGTTCCTGCTTGCACACCGTCACCATTACAATATCATGCGTTTCCGCATTGACTTCCGCT
>JAEDMI010000332.1 GCA_016303085.1 Acetatifactor sp. | reverse complement strand
TGGTGGAGTCCGCTTCCACCAGTTCCAATTCTTCCTCATAGCCGGTGACATTGCCGTTTTCGTCCATGATGGCATTCTGGAATACGGGGCCTTCCTCGGTGATGTGCCCATGGTTAATTCATTTGTATTGAAAATGCACCTCCAAAACAAAATCGCCAACCGCACGAGCAGTTGGCGTTGTCGAAAATATGTTTTGACTTATATGTTGATATTTGATAGAATATGTATGGTTCCTTCGGGAATCGGGCACTGCCAATAAATGGTAGGCGGTTAGTCACTCCACCCGAAAGGGGGGATGACCATGCCAATTACATTGACCTTTCACATTCTCAACTGGACTGTGACGATCAGAGTAAAAAGCAGAAACCGCCACTCGGCCAAGTGACGGTTTCTAGTGCATAGAAATTTGAACTTGTCGGGCTAACCGTCTATCGGCGGTGCCCTTTTCTATGTTCATTATACCACGATTCCGCCTTCTGTCAAGGGCCAACCGTCTGATCAATCTCCGTTCCGTCATTCAGGTATACTCTGATATGATCCGTGGAAATCACTTTTGCGCTGTCAGCCATATCAACTGCATGACGGATTTCGGTTAACCGATCTGTACCATTGTCACGAACAAAATCAGCCAGGTCACTGGTCTTCAATCCTAAATCAGCAAAAGAAAACGCGGATATGCCTCCATCGGCAGATACTGCTGGCAAGCATTCACCCTGCACCTCTATTGTGTAAAACCTCATACAACTCCTCGCATTCGTTAATTATTGATTGAGAAAATCCTTCCGATAGTTGACACCAAAATACTCGGCCAGTTCCATCATGGTGGTGGCATTGGTGTACTCCCGGGCTTTCACCCCGCACAGCCTGTACATCAGGTATTCGGGAATCATCAGCAGATCGGTGACCCCTTCCAGCCGACCGGCCAGCTTGTCGGCGTAAAGCTGGTAAATGGAGTTGAAGGGTTGAAACTGGCAGCCGGTATGGCTGTACAGCTCCGAAAAGGGCAGAATTTCATGCACCTGCGGGATCACGGCTTCCGTCCGTTTGTCCCGATAGGCATACACGGGCAGAACTTCTTCGCTGCCCTTCAGCAGAACATAGTCCACGCCCCAGGTGTCGATAGACAGGCTTTTGATTTTCGGAAATTCCGCTTTCGCCGCCCGGATGCCAGTTTTCACCTCCTGCAGCAGGGCTTCAATATCCCAGACAAGGTGTCCAGCTTCCTCCTTCACGCCATTGGGAAAACGATATACTTCTTTTGTTTGGATTCGGCCTTCCTCCATCCAGCCCACGATATGCCGCCCAGAGGATGCACCAATGTCGATTGCAAGGGTATATTTCAACTGAATCACCTGTTCCCACACATAATCAATCTCGATTTAACGATTTTTTCAAGTTTCCGTATTGGATAAACAACAGCGCCACTGCGATAATGACAGCTACAACATCACTGACTGTGTGCGCAACCGCAACGCCGGTCAATCCAAATATTGCGTGCATGATATACAGGCAAGGGATCAGCAATGCTCCCTGCCGCAGGACAGAAATCAGTGTAGCGAAGAAAGCGTTACCCGCTGCCTGCAGGAAATTGCTGCTGAGATAGTAGAATCCCAGTAGGGGACTTGCAATTAACAGCCAGAACATCATCTGCTTTGCAATTTCCGCATTTGCGGCATCTTTGAGGAACAAGCCGATCAGAGTATTGCGTCCAATGTAGCATCCAGAAGTTGAAATAAGGCCAAAGCATACTGTCAGAATTGCAGTTTTTATTAGAATTTCCTTTAATCTGACTATGTTCTTTGCACCATAGTTGTAAGCCATAAGCGGAGACACCCCAATGCAGATGCCCATTTGAATCATAGTGATTCTGCTGCAACAATCAGGAAACCGATCGGTATGTTTCCAACAGTCATGTCAGTGAACGTGCCCTCCGGGAAATCTATGTCCGGGGCTTTGAAATCTGCATCCGGGAAAGCAATCCTGCAGCACTGATGACTTCCTACAACCTCCTCAACGGCACCCACACTTCGGAACGCAGCGATTTGATGAAAACACTTCTCCGTGAGGAGTGGGGCTATAATGGCCTGATCATGACTGACTGGGTAATCGGGGCCATGGGCTTCCAGGGCAAATACCGTATGGCAAAATCCGCCCCCACCATCGCCGCAGGCAATGACCTGTTTATGCCGGGGTCTGAGGAAGACTATAATCTTGCCATGAGTGCCCTAAAGGGAGAAAACCAGGGCTTCCAGTTGACCAGAGAAGAAGCAGAATACTGCGCAGCTCATGTAATCGATACTGCATGGAAGATGCATTCATGGATGTAGAAATCCCCCGCAATACAAGGGAGGAGATTATTCTGCCAGATGGCACTGCAATCCATACTGGCAGCGGGAAATACCACTATGAATAGTACATGGCTGTGTTTCCTGTTATCCATAATTCGGTTCCTTTGGAATTGCCTTGCAAAAGCAAACTGCCCGGGTCCCAAAACGACTCCGGGCAGTGCATTTGTCTCAATACTCTAAGGCTATCGTACCTTTTATACTACGGATATATCGATTGTCGCGTCTGCACAGCCT
>JAEDMI010000331.1 GCA_016303085.1 Acetatifactor sp. | reverse complement strand
GTAAATGCCACAAACCGCGTCTTTGTGGAGACGGTAAGAAACTGCGGAGGTTATAACCTGGAGCGTTTTCTGATGATTCCAGGATATGGTGCAAACTGTACCGTTGGTATACGCCATATTGAATTGCCGGATAAGGATGACAGAATCATTGTCTCTGTTCACGCATATGAACCCTATGAATTTGCACTGAAGATTCCGGGAAGAAACAACTGGAACCGGGATACAGATGCCATTGATACTCTGATGAAGAATCTGAAGGAACTATATCTGGAAAAAGGTGTACCGGTGATTATCGGGGAATTCGGTGCCATGAACAAGGAAAATGAAGAGGAACGCAAAGAATGGGCAGAGTATTACACGAAATCCGCAGCTGAAATCGGTGTCCCGTGTGTCTGGTGGGACAACGGTCTGTTTGAAGGTGAGGGCGAGCGGTTCGGTCTTTTCAACAGATATGATTTTTCCTGTGCATATCCCGGCGTTGTGAGGGCACTGATGAAGGGTACGGAGAATACTTCAGAATCCGTTTGAGAGAGGGACAGAGTGAATTTGATAATCCGCCGGAGAAAACGACTGGAAGGATAGATACAGGAGGGAACAAAGTTGAACAATTTGACGGAAATTCAGAAAATGTCCGAGGAGATGAAGGAACATCTTCTGGGAAAAATCATACCGTTCTGGCGAAACTTAAGAGATGATGAAAGAGGTGGCTGGTGCGGATATATGTCCTATGAACTGGATATCGATAAGGAGGCTTCCAAGGGCTGCATCCTAAACAGCAGAATTACATGGTTTTTCGCAAATGTAGTTCTATGTATCAGGGAGGGGCTGATAACAGAGGAAGATTGTCAGACCCACGGTTATACTGCGGAGGATGTCCGCAGAGAAGCAAGGCACGGCTATCAGTTTTTAAAGGAGCATTGTCTGGATAAAGAAAACGGCGGCATTTACTGGTCGCTGCACGCTGACGGTACTCCCGAGGACACCACAAAGCATACATACAATCAGGCATTCTGCATTTATGCCTTGTCCTCTTATTATGAGGCTTTTGAGGATGAGGAAGCCCTTAAAACGGCTTTTCAACTATTTGAATTGATTGAGGAAAAATTTACAGACAGTGTGGGCTATCTGGAGGCATTTACCGTGGATTTCAAGCCGGAATCCAACGAGAAGCTGTCGGAGAACGGCGTTATGGCAGCGAAAACCATGAATACCCTACTTCATGTTTTTGAAGCATATACACAGCTATACAAGATATCGGGAAATGCAAAGGTGGATGAAAGGCTGAAATGGATTCTGGACACCTTTGCGGATAAGCTTTATAATGCAGATAAGCATCGTCAGGATGTGTTTTTCGATGAAAATTATCATTCTATCATTGATCTGCACTCTTATGGTCATGATATAGAGACGGCCTGGCTCATTGACAGAGGGCTTGAGATTCTTTCTGACAAGATTTATTCGGAAAAACTTTCTCCCATTACGGGAGATTTGACGGAGCAGATATATAAAATTGCTTTCAACGGTCATTCTCTTGCCAACGAATGTGAGAGAGGTGTGGTCAATACTCATCGAATCTGGTGGGTTCAGGCGGAGGCTGTAATCGGTTTCTTCAACGGCTGGCAGAAGAACAAGGACAGAAAAGAGTATCTGGAAGCAGCATTGGAAGAGTGGGAATTTATCAAAGAATATGTTGTGGATAAGAGAGAGGGGTCTGAGTGGTTCTGGGAGGTGGATGAGGATGGAAAGCCATATCCGGGAAGACCCGTTGTAGAACCTTGGAAATGCCCCTATCACAACGGACGTATGTGTATGGAAATCATGAAAAGAGCGGAGGAGATACAGAGATGATTCACGAAAAGTATTATGAAATGGCTGCGGAGCAGGAGAAGCTGCTGACGAGAAAAAATGTAAAAAGCGAGTCCTTTTATAACGGTATTTACGATAGATATACCTATCCTGTCCTGACCAGAGAACATATTCCCCTGACATGGAAATATGATTTGAACAAGGAGACAAATCCTTATTTTATGGAGCGTCTGGGTATCAATGCGGTAATGAATTCAGGTGCCATTTATCTGAACGGAAAGTACTACCTGATTGCCCGCATAGAAGGAAATGACAGAAAGTCCTTTTTCGGCGTTGCAGAGAGCGATAACGGTGTAGACGGATTCCGGTTCTGGGATTATCCTATTCTTCTGGAAGATACCTGCCCCGAGGAGACCAACGTTTATGATATGCGCCTGACACAGCATGAAGACGGCTATATCTACGGTGTGTTCTGCTCCGAGAGCAAGGATAAGAGTGTAAATGATTTGTCTGCCGCTGTGGCTGCAGCGGGAATTGTACGCACAAAGGACTTGAAACACTGGGAGAGACTGGACAATCTGATTACGCTGCGCTCGCCTCAGCAGAGAAATGTTGTACTGCATCCGGAGTTTGTAGACGGCAAGTATGCCTTTTATACAAGACCAATGGATGATTTTATTGAGACCGGAAGCGGCGGAGGTATCGGGTTCGGACTCTGCGACGATATCACCCATGCTGTGATTGACGAAGAGAAGATGACAAGTCTTCGTAAGTACCATACTATCA
>JAEDMI010000330.1 GCA_016303085.1 Acetatifactor sp. | reverse complement strand
AGCCCCGTATCAGGGCGATATAAGCGAAAAGACACAGGACGCAGTATTTTTGGTGTTTGACAATGGCGCAAAGATATTTGATAAGGTTACACACTTTTACGCAAGTCATTTAATAGACCCACCGTACTGGACAGAAAGCAAAGAATTTAAAGGAGAAATCAATGGCGTAAGTTTTTACGCGGATAGGTAGGAAGGTAACTATGAAAGTTGACATTTATAATACCGATAAAAAATATAACATTATTTATGCAGACCCGCCGTGGAGATACAAAGACAGAAAATGCAATGGTGCTTGTGAATTCCACTATGACACTATGAAAATACAAGATATTTGCAAATTACCAATAGCTGATATTTCAGACAAAGATTGTGTTTTGTTTTTATGGACGACTTATCCAATGCTGAAGGAAGCTATGCAACTGATGGAATCTTGGGGATTCAAATATAAAACAATTGCGTTCCAGTGGGTGAAACAAAACAAATCAGGGGGAGGCTTTTTCTTTGGACTTGGAAGGTGGACAAGAGGAAACACAGAATGCTGCCTAATTGCAACGAAAGGAAAGCCTAAAAGGGTTAATAACAGTGTAAGTCAGTTGATTGTCAGCCCGATTCAATCACATTCTAAAAAGCCTGAAGAAGCACGGGAAAAAATAGTTGAGTTAATGGGAGATTTACCAAGAATTGAACTATTTGCAAGGCAACAGGCAGAAGGCTGGGATTGCTGGGGAAATGAAGTATAAAGGAGAGTTATTATGCGTATCGAAATAGACAAATACATAGTCGTTTCCGACCCACAGTGTATGTGGATTGAGGAAAAGTACACAGGAAAGAATGGCAAGGAATACACACGCAGAGTATCAGGCTATGTTAGGACATTCAAAGAACTGCTTGAAAATTTTGCGGAACATAAAATCAGAGAGTCCACAGCAAGAGATGTAAAGGAGCTGCTTGCTGACTTTGCAGACTGTGAGAAAGAATTAAGGAAGATTGCAGAGGGAGTGGAGAGATGAAACTATTGAGCTTATTTGATGGGCTGTATGAGATAACCGACGATGGAAGACTATACAGCAAAAGAAATCAAAAGTATCTACGCCCATCAAAAGATAAATACGGATACATGTACTATGTGATAAGCATAAATGGGAACAGAAAAACATTAAAAGCCCATAGATTAGTAGCACAGGCGTTCATACCAAACCCCGAAAATAAACCCACAGTAGACCACATAAATGGGAATAGAGCAGACAACCGAGTAGAAAATCTCAAATGGGCAACACTTGCAGAACAACATCAAAATGAAATCACAAAAGCAAAAGAGCAAATAATCCATGAAAGAACAGACTATAGAAGCATGGGAGCAAAGCGTGACTTCGGTAGAAAAGCAACGGCTGTATATGAATCAAGCGGAAAATTGATAGGGAAATATCCGACTCTTAAAGAAGCAGCTGAAGCAAATAATATAAGTTGTGGCAAGGCATCACAATGTGCCAATGGAAAAAGGAAAGGAGTAAAAGGATTGGTAATATGTTACGAATAGGTAGTTTATTTTCAGGTTCTGGTGGTTTTGAACTTGCCGGAGCATTAAGCGGAATTACACCAACATGGGCAAGTGAAGTAGAGCCGTTCCCCATCAGAGTAACCACAAAAAGATTTCCCAACATGAAACATCTCGGAGACATAAGCAAGGTCAAAGGAAACGAAATCGAAACCGTCGATGTAATCACCTTTGGTAGTCCGTGTCAAGACCTGTCCGTAGCAGGCAAAAGAAAAGGTCTTAACCACTCCGAACTGGGAGACGAAGAAACAACACGAAGCGGCTTATTTATGGAAGCCGTGAGAATCATAAGAGAAATGAAGGAGGCTACAAATGGAGAATACCCAACTTTCGCTGTTTGGGAAAATGTGCCCGGAGCATATAGCAGCAACAAAGGAGAGGACTTTAGAATTGTCCTCGAAGAACTCGAAAAAACCGCCTGTAACGGTGCCGATATTGTACCTAAACCGCCGAAAGGGAAGTGGCTCAATGCCGGAGAAATCGTGGGAGATAATTACTCAATCGCATGGAGAACACTTGACGCTCAATTCTGGGGAGTGCCCCAACGTCGTCGTAGAATCTACCTTGTCGCAGATTTTAGAGGTAAACGCGCCGGAAAAATATTATTTGAGCGCGAAGGCTTGCGAGGGGATTTTACGCAGAGCGGAACGCCGTGGCAAGGAACTGCCGGAAATGCTGAAAACGGCATTGGAACAGCAAATAGAGCGGAGTGCTATGGATTTCCTTTAGGTTTTAGACCTGAAAACACAAGACTGTACGAAGAATGTTCCACAACATTATGCAATGGAACGAGGGCAGGATTTTGCAACGGTGTAGTAATGGTGAATAGAGAGAACCATGCCGATAGAAACATTATGTGCCTAGAAATGACCCATGCAGACGAAGTTATAAGAGAATGCAAGGGAGATAAATGCCCTACATTACAAGCCCGTATGGGAACAGGGGGAAACCAAGTGCCGTTGGTTATGGAGCCGAATACCGACCCTGCGGTATGTTATTCGTTAGACCGTGCCTCTTACAATCAAGGCATAAACGCACAATAC
>JAEDMI010000329.1 GCA_016303085.1 Acetatifactor sp. | reverse complement strand
CAGCGGACTCTGTAGGAATCAATGTTTATAAGATGCGTTGGGCAGGTGTTCTGATTTCCGGCTTCCTCGGAGGACTTGGCGGGATTGTTTATATTACGGCAGGTGTCAGCGAGTGGAAGTTTGAATACGGAGTTGCCGGCTTTGGTTTCCTCGCACTTGCGGTTATGATCTTTGGCCAGTGGAAACCGACCAGAATCGCACTTGCGGCATTATTGTTTGGTCTGTTCCGTGCACTCTCCAATGTTTACTTTGGCTTTGATTTCCTGGTGAAGCTACAGATACCAAGCGGAGTCTACAATATGCTGCCATATATCATTTCTCTGGTGGTGCTGGCGTTTACTTCAGGGAAGTCCCGTGCACCGAAGAGTGAGGGTATTCCTTACGATAAGGGAAGCAGATAAGAATAAAAATTGCATAACATGTATAGCAAGAGAAAAGCAACCCTTGGAGCTTACACTTTCTTATTTGAAGTGAAAGTCCGGGGTTGCTTTTGCGTGATAGAATTATTCGGCTTGCTTTTGCTTCCAGCATTTGTGACACATTGCCGTATAGCTGTCATTTCCGCCTAAAAATACCTGATCTCCTGTAGTGATGACCTTTCCGCTTGCATCAAGCCTGGCATTTACGGTAGCTTTTCTGCCACAGGCACAAATCATCTTGATCTCAGTGATGGAATCTGCAAGCTCCATCAAACGCATGGAACCCGGGAAAAAACGCGTTGTAAAATCAGTTCGCAGACCATAGCACAATACGGGGAGATCTTCTGTGTCTACCAGCTCGCGCAATTCATCGATTTGCTGAGAGGTAAAAAACTGGGATTCATCTGCGATGATCACATCATGCTTTCCTACCTTATGGTATTCCTCTACAATATTCTGCTCCGGTGTGATAACCTGGGCGGTTGCCTGAAGCCCAATCCGGCTTTTGATGACACCGGCGCCGTCTCTGGTATCAATACTGGGCTTGATCAGCCATACCCGCATGCCCAGCTCTTCATAATTAAATTTGGTGATCAGCGTCTGGGCAGATTTGGAAGACCCCATGACGCCGTATTTGAAATATAGTTTTGCCATGTCAAAATTCCTTTCATGGATAGTTTATCATATTCAAATAAACGTGTAAACCGCTTGTGATGCTGCCCCTCTATTTGTCTGTCAGGTCAAATTCTGAATACAGACAAGCTAAAATTACATAATATGTAGAAATAACAGTTTAACCGGAGGAGAAGCAGATGATATCGCAATCATTTGTGATCAAGCACAAAGGGGAAGAGGTAAATGTTACAATGGAATTTCCGGAGCAGACAGACAAAACGGCGGAACAGGAGTTTATCAGCAGATTAAAAGCGATCTGCCTGGAGAATTACGGAATGAACGCGCTAAGGGGAAAAGCGCATGAGTAAGCGGGTCAGAACCCTGCTCCGCGTGTCCTCAAGACAACAGCTTCATGATGATGATATACCGGTTCAGAGGGCGGAGGCAGAACAATACATAGCAAAACAGCCGGATTGGATATTTGACAGGGAATATATGGAAAAAGCAGTGTCCGCCTACAAAAACAGTGTGGAGGACCGGGCAGTCCTCCAGCAGATTCTGGCGGATGCGCGGGAAAAGCAATTTGATGTTCTGCTGACTTATATGTCGGACAGGATCGGCAGACAGGAGGAATACAGCTATTATGTAGCAACCTTAAATCAGCTTGGAATTGAAGTGTGGACGATCAGGGACGGACAACTGAAAACGGAGGAACATGTTGACAGGCTTCTAAACTATATTCGATTCTGGCAGAACGAAGGGGAAAGCAAAAAAACCGGTATGCGGGTTCGCGACACACAGCGGGAAATGGTAAAGGAGGGGAGATTTGTAGGTGGTAAGGCTCCCTTTGGCTACCGATTGGTGCCCTCCGGAATGGTCAGCAACCATGGTCGTCTGCTTAAGAAGCTTGAAACCGTGGAGGAGGAGGCAGAAATTGTAAAGAGAATTTACCATTTAGCCGTCTATCAGGGATTTGGGTATGAAAAAATTGCAAATACGCTTAACGCAGAGGGAATCCGGGCAATTACCGCTGACAGATGGAAGCCGGGGACCATTGCCGGTATTTTGAAAAATCCCATTTATATGGGCTACTATGCTATTCGAAGAAGATCCGGAAATGGGAGAGGCGTAAGATCGGATCGCAAGGACTGGATTTATTCTGAAAATCAGATTTCAGAGCTGGTGATCATTCCTCAGTCAATGTGGGAGAGGGCACAGCAGATCAGAGAGATGCGAAGGAAAAAGATCAGTGCAGCCAGAGCGCAGTCAGCAAAGCAGTATGAAGAGCAGTACCATGTACCGTTTTGCACCGGAGGGAGGCTGGCGTTGACCGGACTGGTCTATTGCGGTTACTGCGGAAAACTGTTAAAAAACGGAAGCTACTGTAATCATTGGACAGTAAAATCGACAGGGGAAAAGAAAGTGTCCTTTGCAGGCAGGTATGTATGTCCCGGGAAATGCAAAGAGAGAAGCTACTATTCGAAGGACTATCTGGAAAGCATTGTTTTGGCTGCTGTAGAACAAAATCTGAAAAAGGTGAAAACAATTGATCTTTCCGAAGAAATAAGGAAGAAAAG
>JAEDMI010000328.1 GCA_016303085.1 Acetatifactor sp. | reverse complement strand
TTTTAGAGGTATTTGAAGGTTTTTTGAGATCATTCCATGTCCCGAAGATGACATATTGAGAAATGAAAGGAAAGTATGCCCGAGGTATGTTTCCTGTATAATTCAAATCAATATGGATGATAGCTGGGTATCAGATCCGCCATATCTGCACGTGTTTGACGGGCTGGAAGGGGTACATCATCAGATGGAAGAACAGGCATTGGAAAAAGCAAAGTCTGAAATCGATTATCATGCTTACGGATGCCTTTACTGTGATGGTGTCCTATGCGGTCTACCTTAAGAGAGGAGTTCTTCGTGAGGCAGGGTGATTTGAATTTGTTGTCGGATCGGTTTGCTTCGTTGACGAAGATATGGGTTTGGCGGTAAAATGAAAAAAAGGAGGGCGTATGAGTACAGCTATTTTGACAATTGATGATATTGCATCCGGCAATACACCTGCGATTGTGGATTACTTAAATTCTAAGGGAATCACTGCAGTGATGTTTGCAGTTGGTGTAAATGTTGAAAAGTTTTATGAGGAAGCAATTTATGCACTTCGGAATGGAATGATTGTGGGCAACCACAGTTATTCTCACGCGGCGTTTTCAAAACTGACTCTTGAGGAGGCTATCGCGGATATTGAAAGGAATGAAAAAGTGCTGAATATGCTTTACCGGGATGCTGGGGTTGAGCGCGTTTTCAGACCTTTTCGTTTCCCGTACGGTGATAAGGGCGGAGAGATTGCGAAAGAACTCCAAAAATATTTGGCAGAAAAGGGCTTTAACAAGCTTGATGACACGAAGGTTTCTTTTGAGTGGTGGAAGAGAGACGGTCATACGAAGTTTATCGATACTTTTTGGACCTATGATGTGGAGGAGTACAGACTCCCTCTTGAATCGGGTTTTACGGTAGAGGATGTGTGGAAAAAGATGAAGGATCCAAATCCCCCACATGCGACTGCACTCCTTGGTGATAATAAACATCACATTATCCTTTTGCATGCGCATGATGAAACAGAGGCGATTGAGCCTATGTACTATATGAAGTTCATCGATTTTATGCTTGAAAATGGTATATCCTTCGAGAAGCCGGCTTTCTTTCAGCCACAGCAGTTCGGTGATTAACGGAGGCAGAAGGATACTTGTGAATCAGTTGTTTTAGGAGGGGATTATGGAGCTGTCGATTGCGTTTCTTCAGCTGCTGCCTGAAGGAAGTTTACAGGAAAATTTGAACAAGGGTGTCGCGGCCTGTCGTGAGGCGAAAGAGAGAGGCGCTGATATTGCATTGTTTCCGGAAATGTGGAGTACAGGCTATCGTTTTCCACATGATATGAAAGCATTGCACGAACTGGCCATTTCAGAGGAAAGCATGTTTATTAAAAGTTTTTCGGAGACTGCTGCTAAGCTGGATATGGCAATTGCAATCACTTTTCTGGAAGAACACAAACCAAAGCCAAGAAATACAGTCTGTCTTTTTGACAGACATGGAAAGCTTGTCTATCGCTATTCAAAGGTTCATATCTGTGATTTCGGAGAGGAGGATGACGAAGGCGTTTTGGATGCCGGAGAAGTATTTCTGACAAGGGACCTGGACACCCGAAAAGGAAGCATCAAGGTGGGTTCGATGATCTGTTATGATCGGGAGTTCCCTGAGAGTGCAAGGATCCTGATGCTTCAGGGGGCGGAACTGGTTCTTGTTCCCAATGCCTGCCCGATGGAAATCAACCGTCTGTCTCAATTGCGGGGCAGAGCATATGAGAATATGCTCGCCATTGCTACCTGTAACTATCCATCCCCGCACCCTGACTGCAACGGACACTCTACATTGTTTGACGGTGTCATTTATTTGCCGGGTATGCCGGGATCCAGGGACATGTGTGTCTTTGAGGCGGGAAGCGAAGAAGGAATCTATATCGCAAAGCTGGATGTCGATATGCTTCGGGCCTATCGAAAACGGGAAGTATGGGGACGCAACCATCGCAGGCCGGAGTTGTACGGTCCTATAGCCGACAAAAATGCGAAGCACGAATAATTTGATCGGAATGCGCAGTGCAGCAGGGAGAGATGCCCTTATTTTGCGGTAGTATAAAAGGATTTTTATGTAGCCTTTTTGAGATGTTTATAGTATAATATTGCGTAACATATTTTGGGTGTCGATGATGATTTGATACCATTACGTTGCAGATTGGAAATGGCTATGAGAAAGCGGATATACGAAATAATTGAGGTCGCCAAAGATAATGACAGATGGAGTCAGGCGTATGACTTTTTTATGATTTTTGTGATTTTTATCAGCCTGGTTCCGCTGACGGTGAAAGAGCAGACTGCGTTTCTTACGATGGTGGATAAGGTCACTGCCTGTGTTTTCATCGTCGATTATGCTTTCCGATTGATGACGGCAGATTTCAAGCTGAAGAAAGGGAAATGGTCTTTTATCAGATATCCCTTTACCTTTATGGCAATTGTGGATCTGGTGTCCATTCTTCCCTCTGTTACGTTTATCAACAGTGGTTTTCGGGTGTTTAATGTGTCCCGTTTATTTCGCTCCCTCAGAGTATTTCGAATTTTTAAGTCTTTCCGATATTCGAAGAACGTTGCGCTGATCGTCAGGGTGTTTTCGAAGCAGAAGGATTCCCTGATGGTGG
>JAEDMI010000327.1 GCA_016303085.1 Acetatifactor sp. | reverse complement strand
TTAAGGATGATCTGTCCGGCTGGCTCAATCGGTATAGCAAAAACATCTCCGGATTCGTTGTTTCCGCGATTCCGGAATATCAATCCATTCTCGATGGAAACTACTACTATTCCCCCAACGAAGTCTGGCTGACAGGTCTTCCCCGATTCGACAGACTGTATCATCAGGAGGAGAACTGTATCGCGCTGATGCCAACCTGGCGCAAGTATCTGATGATGGCGCTGAACAATGAAACCGGAATCTGGTCATTGAAGGATGGATTTGAGCAGACCGCGTATTACCGATTCTACAATGGTCTGATCAACGATCCCAGACTTTTGCGCGCCCTTTCTGAACATGGTTACCGCATGATTTTCATGCCTCACCCGAATATCATGCCCCATATTGACCGCTTCCAGAAGAATGATCAGGTTATCTTTGGCTCCCTGAATATGAAATACCGGGATATCTATTCCAAGTGCAAGCTGGTTTTGACCGACTATTCTTCGGCGGTGTTTGATTTTGCCTACCTCCGAAAGCCTGTCATCTACACGCAGTTCGATCAGGAAGAGTTTTTCGCTGGTGAGCACGCTTACACGAAAGGCTACTTCGATTATGAACGGGACGGCTTTGGCGAGGTGGAAACAGATCTGGAAGGAACCATAAACCGAATCATCGAATACATGAAGAATGATTGCCGGCTCAAGGATCAATACCGGGCCAGAATTGACAATTTCTTTGCCTATTCTGATCAGAACAACTGTGAGCGGATTTACAAGCGGATTATGGAGAATAATCTATGAATTACTTTCTCTTTTTTCTGATTGCGGTCATTCTTACCGGGATAACCGTCTGCCCGAGAAATGATTTTCATCAGGGAACATACATCTCCCAAAGCAACACGAGATGTATCGAAGGAATTTTTGTCCTGATGGTTGTTTTCAGTCATTACAGTAGCGGCTATATCACACCCGGCCAGAATGATAACATCTATCTTGCTGTTCAGGGACATTTGGGTCAAAATATTGTAACCATGTTTCTGTTCTATTCCGGTTTTGGTATGATGTCTGGAATCCAGAGGAAGGGCATGGACTATACCAGAAGTATTCCCAAAAAGTTTCTGAAACTCCTTGTCAGATTTGATTTTGCCGTTTTTCTTTTTGCTGTTGTACAAAGCTTTTATGGAAACACTTACTCAATCCGCAGGCTTTTTCTCTCTGCAATTGGATGGAGCAGAATTGGATACAGCAATTGGTATATCTTCGTAATGCTATGCATCTACTGCTTCTTTTATTTTAGCTTTTTGATTTCCTATCGGTTCATCAAAAAGAATTCTGACACTGTCGGGGCGCTGCTTCTGTCAGTCTTATGCCTCCTCCTTGTGGTGATCCAGAAAAAAATCGGCAGAGAAGCATATTCTTATAATACGATTGTTGCCTTTGTCGCGGGCGTCTGGTTTTGCAAAATGGAGAAACTGTGGAGACGCTATTGTATGAAAACGGACGCAGAATACTATGCGGTCGTGTCCATCGTAGTTGCTATGTATGCTCTGGCATCGCTGCACAAAGGGGGCCGCTTACTCTGGTATGAGATCTGGGTTCTGCTCTTTGCTGCCCTGATTGTGTTGATTTCAATGAAGGTTTCCATTTCTTCACCACTACTTGACTTTTTGGGAAGCCATGTATTCAGTATTTACATTCTGCAGCGCATTCCAATGATTGTTCTCGGTCAAGCTGGGTTTACAAAGATACATCCATACTGCAGCCTCATCATTGTCATCAGCTCAACATTTGTTTTGGCAGTTCTTTTCGATTGGTTTTTCGAGAAAGTATTATTCAAACGGGAGTTCGTTCATGTTTAAGAAAGCAAAGCTTCTATTTGACAAAGAGTCGTTCCTGTTCTCTGAACTGATAAAACGGGATTTTAAGCAGAAATACAAGCGCACCGTGCTGGGCATGGGCTGGAGCGTTTTATCCCCTCTGCTGAACCTTTTGGTCATGAGTCTGGTGTTCACCCGGTTTTTTGGCAGAAACACCCCCCACTATACCATCTACCTGTTCTGCGGCAACCTGGTGTTCTCCTACTACCGGGAGTCCACCAACGGCGGCATGAACGCCCTGATGGCAAACGCGCACATTTTTACCAAGGTGAATGTGCCGAAGTACCTGTTCGTACTGTCCAAAAATGTGTCGTCCCTCATCAATTTTGGGCTGAACCTGTGCGTGTTCTTCCTGTTCGTGCTGTTTGACGGCATTTCCTTTGGCCCCCATTTTCTGGCGCTGCTGTATCCCATCATCTGTCTCGTGGTATTCAATCTGGGCGTGGGCCTGATCCTCTCGGCACTTTTTGTCTTCTTCCGGGACATTACCTATCTGTACGACGTGTTCACGCTGCTGCTGAACTATTTGTCCGCCATTTTCTATAAGGTGGATGCCTTCTCCCCGGCGGTGCAGAGGATCTTCCTGTTAAACCCCATCTACTGCTACATCAAGTATTTCCGCGTTGTGGTTCTGGAAGGGAATATTCCGTCCCTGCCCTTCCACCTGCTGTGCGCTTTCTATGCCGCCGCAGCGGCTGCCGTCGGCGGGTTCATTTACAAAAAGTATAACCACAGCTTTTTGTACTATGTGTAAGGGAGGAACGG
>JAEDMI010000326.1 GCA_016303085.1 Acetatifactor sp. | reverse complement strand
CATCAACGGATTCACCACGGTAGATCTCGGATGTGAGCGCGGAAACAATGCCTACTATCCCGTTCAGAAGACAGAAAGCTACGAGAACGCTAACTACTTCATCAGGCTTTTTGAACAACTCTGGAATGACAAGAAAAAGCTTCAGGAAGTTACGAATGTTGTCATAGACAGCATCACAGCAGCTTATCGGGAAAACGCGCCAGAATACATCTATTTTGTGGCATTGTATAATATTTTCCACGAATTTCTGGATGACATTTCCGAAGACGAACTTCCCAATGAAGCCACAGGTTTCAAACAGAGCAAAATCTGGGGAATGCTCTACAATTTCCAGCGCGATGCCGTTCTTGCCATTATCAGCAAACTTGAGAAGTATAATGGATGTATTCTGGCAGACAGCGTTGGCCTTGGCAAGACATTCACTGCCCTTGCCGTCATCAAGTATTATGAAAACCGCAACAAATCCGTTCTTGTTCTCTGCCCGAAGAAGCTCGCGGAAAACTGGAATACATACAAGGGGAACTATGTCAACAATCCCATTGCGGAAGATCGCCTGCGTTATGATGTCTTGTATCACACAGACCTCTCCCGTGAACATGGTCAGTCAAATGGTATCGACCTTGACCGCCTGAACTGGGGCAACTATGATCTTGTGGTTATCGATGAGAGCCACAACTTCCGAAACGGCGGTGAAGTCAGCGGCGAAGACGCAAAAGAAAACCGTTATCTTAAATTGTTGCACAAAGTGATTCGCGCAGGGGTTCGCACAAAGGTGCTAATGCTTTCGGCAACTCCTGTCAATAATCGGTTTGTTGACCTAAAGAACCAGCTTGCGCTTGCTTATGAGGGAGATTCTGCTCAAATTAATGAAAAGCTCAACACAACCAAGAGCATTGATGAAATTTTCCGTCAGGCACAAAAAGCATTCAATGCATGGAGCAAGCTGCCGATGGAACAACGCACTACAGATGCGCTGCTTCGGACGCTGGATTTTGACTTTTTTGAATTGCTGGACAGCGTAACGATTGCTCGTTCAAGAAAGCATATTCAGAAATACTACAACACTTCCGATATTGGCAAGTTCCCAGAGCGGCTTCCGCCCGTCTCGCTACGCCCCTCTCTGACGGATTTGGACGGTGCCATCAACTACAACGAAATATATAGTTTACTCATGTCCCTGAACCTGATGATCTACACCCCCTCCAATTTCATTATGGCTTCCAGACTGCCTAAGTATCAGGAAATGATGCACCATAAGGGAACAAGCCTCACGCAACAGGGACGTGAAGAAGGCATCCGTCATCTCATGAGCATCAACCTTCTCAAGCGGCTGGAGAGCTCGGTTTGTTCCTTCCGTTTGACGATTGACCGTATCAAGAAGCTGATTGACGATACCATTCACGCCATCAATCAGTATCAGTCTGGCGGTTGCGTGCTGGATTTGACTGAGCTTCCAGACCGGGAAGATTTTGACGACGATGATCAGAATACCGACTTCTTCTCTGTCGGCAAAAAAGTCAAAATTGATCTGGCAGATATGGATTATGTATCCTGGAAACGGGAACTGGAGAAAGATGCGGAGACGCTGGAATTGCTGTCTCTCATGATTGCGGATATCACGCCGGAGCATGACACGAAGCTGCGAGCTCTGCTTGACTTGATCGACAAGAAGATACAGAGTCCTATCAATCCCGGTAATCAAAAACTGATTATCTTCACTGCATTCTCTGATACGGCGGATTACCTCTACGCCAACGTGTGCAAGTATGCCAAAGAGAAGTTCGGACTGGAATCTGCGGAGATTACCGGCACAGTTGACGGAAAGACGACCATTCCGAAAATGCGGCTGGATTTGAATACGGTTCTGACCTGCTTCTCTCCAAAATCCAAGGGACGGGATGTTCTGCTTCCGGGGAGTAAAGATGAGATCGATATTCTGATTGCCACCGACTGTATCTCTGAAGGTCAGAACTTACAGGACTGCGATTATTTGGTCAATTACGATATTCACTGGAATCCCGTCCGTATTATTCAGCGGTTTGGGCGGATTGACCGTATCGGCAGCAAAAACAACTATATCCAGCTGGTGAATTTCTGGCCGGATATGGATTTGGATGAATACATCAATCTGAAAAGCCGCGTTGAAACCCGTATGAGAATCTCCGTGCTGACCGCCACCGGTGATGACGATCTGATCAACGCCGAGGAAAAGGGCGATCTGGAATACCGCCGGGCACAACTGAAGCGGCTGCAGGAGGAAGTCGTGGACATTGAGGATATGACCACCGGTATCTCCATTATGGATTTGGGGCTGAATGAGTTTCGGCTGGATCTCCTGGAATACAGAAAGCGCCATGAGGACATTGAGACCGCCCCAAAAGGACTGCACGCTGTTGTGGATAAAAGCAGCGACGCTCCCGCCGGTGTAATCTTTGTCCTGCGGAACATCAACAATAGCGTGAACATTGATAACCGTAACCGGATTCATCCCTTCTACATGGTCTATATCAGCGAGGACGGCGAGATTGTCTGCGATTATCTGAATCCGAAAAAGCTGCTGGATACCATGCGGCTACTCTGTCGTGGCAAGAGCGAGCCGTGCATGGAGCTTTGCAAGCGGTTCAATGAC
>JAEDMI010000325.1 GCA_016303085.1 Acetatifactor sp. | reverse complement strand
TTATATGATTAAATCTGCGGCAAAAAGCGAAGCAAAAATATTAGCTGAGTTAGCAATCCAAATGTGGAACGATAACACAGTATTGGATTTAGAAAAAGAGTTTGAGGAACTTACCGAAAGTGACAAAGCGGTTTGCTTTATTAAGTATGTGGATAATACAGCGATAGGGTTTGCACAATGTCAGATTAGAACAGATTATGTTGAAGGTACTGAAACTTCTCCTGTAGGCTATTTAGAAGGCATATTTATCGTTGAAGCATATAGACATAACGGATATGCAAAGGAACTGCTTAGTGAGTGCGAGAAATGGGCAAAAGATAAGAAATGCTCTGAATTTGCCAGCGACTGTGAATTGGACAATATTGATAGTTTAAGATTTCATATGGCTATGGGATTTGAGGAAGCGAATCGGATTATTTGTTTTAAAAAGAATATTTAAAGCATGCCCCCAAGTTGTAGGGGCAATAAGAATGGTTGGTATTAGATAAAAGGGGATACGATACTTTCCGGCTATGGAGAGTACCGTTTTCAGATTCGCGTTCTAAAATATCCTGATAGCTCTGATAAACACATTTCTGAAAGGAATTTTTAAAACAATGATTGAAAACATTTCAGTAAGCGATATTGAAAACATTTCAGTAAACGATATTGAAAACATTTCAGTAAACGATGATAGTAAATATTTCAACAAGCAATGATTGAAAATATTTCAGTAAACGATGATTGAAAATGTTTCAGCAAAAGATTTGAATGATATGGAGAAAGGATGCTATTGTATAAGCATAAAAAAGAGCAACCGCCATAAAGTGGGTTGACCGGTTTTTGAGATAGAAATTCCACCCTTTCGCCGGTCAAAGTTCAGGGGTGGTTTTTCTATGTATGGCTGTTTGCTAAGCGTGAAGATAAATGTAAGCAACGCGATTGTGTCAAGAGATTGCGTCAAGATTCTTTCGCAAAATGCAAATAAAAAAGGTCAAAGGACATCAAATCTTCAAAATGAAAGTCATGATTTTACATAGGCACCGCCTCCATTCTGTATAGAATAGAGGCCAACCCACCCATGCTATGCATGCATGGTGTGTACACGACTGCTCGTGTGTAAAATACAGTACATTGTTTGCCGGCGCGCAATGTAATAATCTAAAGATTTTCAAGCCCAGGTTTATCCTCGAATTTAGCTTATGAAAGTACACCTTACAATTAAGCTGTGAAAGTGCTATGAAAGTACACCGCGCGGTCTTGCATTTTGCAAGCCCGCGTGTTATTATTTTAACGATGGCGTTCGGACAAGGGCGCAGCAGTCGTAAAAGACAGCAATTGTGGAAAAAGAGGGCTGTCGATTGACAAAGGAGATGCTCCCTCGGGGCAGAAAGGAAGTAGAAATAAATGATACAGGGTTTTGATGACGTAATTGCAAAGGTAAAGAGTTGCGGAATAAAGAAAATTGCTGTGGCTGCAGCACAGGATTCCGCGGTGCTGGAGGCAGTGAGAGAGGCAAAGGCACAGGGCATTGCCGATGCGGTTCTTGTTGGAGATGAGGCAAAAATCAGAGAGATTGCCGCAGGTATTGATATGGACTTAGCCGGATACAGAATTATTGATGAGCCCGATATGGTGCAGGCTGCCCTGAAGGCTGTAAAACTTGCTCATGACGGTGAGGTAGATATGTACATGAAGGGATTGGTAGACACCAAAAACTTCTTGAAGAGTGTGCTGGACAAGGAGGTTGGCCTGAGAACCGGCGGCCCTCTTTCCCATGTGGCTGTGTTTGAGGTTCCCGGTATCGACAGACTGCTGTTTTTGACCGATGTTGCATTTATGACCTACCCTACATTGGAAGATAAGGTAAATATCATTCGGAATACGGTTCCCGTTTGCAATGCATGCGGAATCGAGAATCCCAAGGTTGCTCCTCTGGCTGCGGTTGAGGTGGTAAATCCTAAGATGGAAGCGACCGTGGAAGCTGCAGAGCTGACAAAGATGTGTGAAGAAGGGCAGATTACCGGCTGCATCGTGGACGGCCCTCTTTCCCTCGACCTGGCAATTGACCCCGAGGCTGCAAAGCATAAGGGAGCTACCGACAGAAAGATTCAGGGCGATGCAGACATTTTGCTGTTCCCTGACATTCATGCGGGTAATCTTGTTTACAAGTGTCTTGTACACACCGTGCCCGGCATCAAGAACGGATGTATTTTGACCGGCACTAAGGTTCCCGTTATCCTGACCAGCCGCTCGGATACCTTTGAGACCAAGGTAAATTCCATCGCCCTGGCAGCGGTTGTAGCCGAGGAACTGAGCAAGGAAGTGTAGGTATATGGATTTTTTAATTGAAGCTGCAGTGGAAGTTGCAGGAGAAGTGATTTCCGAAGGAATCGATGCAGTCATTACATCAAAAAAGGAAAAGAAAAGAAAAAAGAGTCAGGAGGAAGAAGCAGATGTCCATCAAGAGCTTAATCATTAATCCCGGTTCCACCTCCACCAAAATCGGCGTGTTTGAGGATGAGAACCTGTTGTTTGAAGAGACCTTAAGACATTCCACTGAGGAGATTGCTCAGTATGCAACCATTGTTGACCAGAAGGATTTCAGAAAGAAAATTATCACAGATTTGCTGACATCCAAGAACTTTGATAT
>JAEDMI010000324.1 GCA_016303085.1 Acetatifactor sp. | reverse complement strand
ATTTATTTTGCACTTTTCTCCATTACAACCACAGGTAACATACAAATCCTCCATTCGGTATCACCATTATATAACAATATTTAAGAAAAAGCAATCCATTCCTGCAATTCGGTCTCAGTTTCAAACCGGAATTCTCCAAAAGAAACCGTTCCGTCTGCCCCAAAATAAACCGGACACTCTCCTCGGACACCGTATTCATACAGGGGGCTTGATTCCTCCCCGCAAATTCCCCCGCGTATTGTCAAAAACCACTGACCATCCGCGCATTTAAATGCATTCAAATCTCCAAAGAAAACGGAATCAATACTGACCTTCTGACCTTCCTTTTCCCACTCATTCATTTGCTCACGGAAGTCAATTGCACATTGATATTCCCCATCTGCATAAATCGAAATTCGGTTTTCCATGACAGACACGTTATAGGTTACTCTGTTTGACAGCTCTCTTAGCCAGTTTTCATCCGTACACTTGTAAAAAATGGCCCGTTCCTTCCAAGCCTCTTTTTCCTTGCCGGATTTCGGCTTTACCACCAAAAGCTCTGTTCCGAAGCATTCCGTCCCCCATTTATTCGCCGTCTCAATAGCATATTCCTCCGAGCCATCCCGGTCAAAATCTCCTATAGTGAATGACCAACCTTTTCCGAAGTCATGAAATCCGGGAATGACATAAAGACCATTTGGATTTCGAACAATCATGTTCTCTTCATCCCTTGTACAATAGAAAGAGACATCTCCCACCTGTTCCAGCAAAATGTACTTTTTTTCCGCCTTATAAAACGCACCATAGGATACCTGTCCCACCGGTATCGATTCTCTCTCTAAGGTTTTCGAATCAAGTGATTCCAATCCTTTGATGTATTCTACCTGTCTCCGGAAGGCTGCCTCCCTTTCGTCTGTAGCGAAGTCTACATCCCAGGGAAACCATATTCCTTCTTTGCAGTCCATAAGAATACTTATTCCGACTGTTTCACCTTCTATTTTTTCTTTCCAGTAAACAGAACCTGAATTCAGTCCTCTGGCAACAAACTCTCCCTCTCCGGTAAATCCGTACAGCTCCCGGATTGCAGATAATGGTTCCTTTAGCGCCTCATATCGACCCTCATTTGTATTTCGATAGCAATCCGCAATCACATCTACCAAGCGCCTCCACAATACGTAAGAAGTACCATTTTGCTCTTTTGAGACAAAAAAATTATATGGAACTCCGAGTTCCAAGAAATTTTTCATTCCCTCTTGTGTCGTTCGGTCATACAGAATTTCTTCCGAAATATTGTCCGCAATAAACTCGGTTTCGTTTTGACTCAACTGAGCCTTTGTGCAGTAAACTTTCAAATCCCCTTGATCAGTAATGGTACAAAAATAATAGTTAAGAACCTCTGATGCCTCTATAGGCTCTCTCTTGTACAGCCATCGAAAAATAGCAGATGCTTCCTTCGCAAGCCCCTTATCCAGCAGCTTTGTTTTCCATCTCTCTAAGAATACATTTTCAAAATCATCCACGGAAGAACAAACAATTTTCTCACCCTCCTGATAGACTATATTTTCGGATTGCAAGACTTCCGCTTCTATGGGATTATCCGATTCCTTCATTTTTTGTTCATGGGGCTTCGTGGCTATACAAATTCCAAACACTACCACCATGACCAGGACAAGTCCTGTTCCCCATACCGGAAGCCTCTTCTTATCCAAAACATTCCTAACACGCTCTTCCGTATTACTTTCCCCAAACCCCATGGGAAGTATCAAACCGCTTCGCTTCATCGCATACTGTAAGAGCATCCGTGAATATTCCGCCCTACAGTCTCCTGTCATCTGCTCCAAAGCCGCTTCGTCACAGGACATTTCCATATCCTTCTGAAACAAAGCCACACCCAGCCACACCAGCGGATTCCACCAGTGAATGGTCAGAGCTGCATAAGCAATTACCTTGCGTAGCGTATCCTTGTGCCTGATATGTACCGCTTCATGTATCAGAATCATCCGCTCTTTCTCGCTGTCAAAGCCGTAGGGGACAAAAATGCAGGGTTTCCAAAGACCAAAGACCATAGGTACACCGGGGAAATTGCTCTGTTTTACCATGATGCCCTTCCATCTGGTAAGGGGTGTAGCCTCCGAAAGCCCCTTACTGATACGAACATATTTTAACAGCAATCCCGTCGCCATGGCAATCATCCCAATCAACCAGACATAGGATGCCACTGTGAAAAACAGCTTCCATATATTTCTCCTGCCCGGTACCAGTAGTTCGTCGCCGGGGGCTTCTTTGCCGGGAAACTCTATGGATGTATCATTCTGTCCGAGGCAGGATGCCTCCTTGTCAGCAGAAAACAGGTCATTTCCTCCGTTCTGCTGATGCGAAATGTTAGGCTGTTTGAAATCATCCTGTTGTATTTCCTTATCAACGGGACTCATCGTTTCCTTTTCAGTCATATTATTTTGCCGTTCTTCCATCTCCCGGTTCGGAAATCCTTCTTCTACCGGTTGTTGCGTCAAATGGTTGTCTGTCGATTTCCCGTTTTCCTCTATCACTGTCTCGTTAATCCAAAACTTCGGCACCGGTCCCTCTATGGTATAAGGGCAAAGCAACCGAAACATTACAATCATCCACAAAAAACAGGTTAATCTTTTCGGCACT
>JAEDMI010000323.1 GCA_016303085.1 Acetatifactor sp. | reverse complement strand
CATACAGTTCTTCCCGTTTTTTTTCGGAGAGCTTCTTAGAATCATTGATATACAGAATCTCACAATCTTTCGGCAAAATAACCGCTCCGGCCACAACCGGCCCGGCCAACGGTCCTCTCCCCACTTCATCGATACCGCAGATATAGGAATAAGCACTGTATGCTCTCTCATATTGCTGCAGATCATAGATGCGCTGCTTTTCAAGGAAATACGCCTGCTGTCTCTTTTTTGCAGCTGTGATCAATTTCTGTACTCCGGCGCGTTCGTCCTCCGCATAAAGTGAAAACACCTCATCCAAAGATGCCGCATTTGCTTCATCCAGTTCTCTCTTAATCTCCCCAATGGCCTTCATATGTACTCCGTTCTTTCCAAAGACTATTCTCAAATGCCTTACTGACCCTACTGATGTTTCACAAAACCGAACTTGGAAAAGGGCCAGACACGAACCCAAGCCCTTCCGATCAGCTGGCTTCTCTTCACATTGCCCACAAGGTCAGAACGGCTGTCCGTGCTGTTATTCCGATTATCACCCATCACAAAATACTCGTCCTCTCCAAGCACCACTTCGCCGGCGGCCCGCCCCAGAGCAAAGGGTTGAATAACTTCCTTCCCATATCCCTCTGACAACAGTTCCCTTCTGTATCTATATGGACCGTCTCTCCCGGCAATCCGATAATTCTCTTGATATAGTAAGTCTTATCGGCATTTTCGTATGGCGGAAAAACTACCACATCAAACCTCTCAGGATCAGAGAAACGATAGGAAATCTTGTCCACGATCAGATTGTCGGCATTCTGCAGCGTAGGCTCCATAGACTGTCCGTCTACCACTGTCCGCTGAGCAACATATTTGATAAACAGCAGGGTGACACAGATCACCAGTCCAAAATACAAAATTGTACCGATCGCCTCTTTTAATTTCTCACTCATTTGTCTCAACGCCCTCCGGTCTCTCTAAACTGATTCTCCCCAATCGTCCGCTTCGGAAATCATCGATCAAAAGGTCCGCGGCTTTTTTACAGTCAAGCTCTTCCCCTTTCTTATAACATCCTCTGCTCACAGCAATGGCATTCAGGGTCAAAGCGGGTGTCTCCTGCAATTCGATTCCATAGCGATCATTGATTGCGGTGGGATAGATTTCTGTCAGACATCCAATGAGATCACAGGCCAAATCTTCCATAATGATGATCTCATCATTGACGGAACCGATGAACGCCAGATACTTACCAACCTTTTCATCCTCGAATTTCGGCCAAAGTATCCCGGGAGTATCCAAAAGTTCCAATCCTTTTCCCATACGTATCCACTGCTTGCCCTTTGTCACGCCCGGTTTGTTGCCCGTCTTCGTACATGCCTTGCCGGCAAAAGAGTTGATAAAAGTAGACTTTCCTACGTTCGGAATTCCAACCACCATGGCACGTACAGGCCGACCAACAATCCCCCGTCTTCTATCACGTTCGATTTTTTCCCTGCAGGCCTGCTGAACCAGACCGTTCACGCTTTTTACCCCAAAACCGGTCTTGGAATTCATCTCCAGCGCATAAATACCCTTGGACTCAAAATATTTCATCCATTGCTTGTTTTTGACGGGATCAGCCAGATCAGACTTATTGAGCAGAACGATCCTCGATTTGTTTTTCCCCAGCTCATCAATATCCGGATTGCGGCTGGAGAGAGGGATACGCGCATCGACCAGTTCGATGATCAGATCAATTAACTTCATATCCTCCTGCATCATACGCTTAGCTTTCGTCATATGACCGGGGTACCACTGAATTACCATACTTACTTCACAAATCCCATGTCCAGCTCTTCATAGCCGCCACGGAACCAAACCTTTCCTATAATATCGATTTCTTCTACTGCTCCCAGGTTGGCAGAACGACTGTCCTCACTGTTCTGCGGATCATCGCCCATACAAAAATACTCTTTGCTCTTGAGTGTAATATCATTTACGGCAATACCGGGATCCTTAATATAATCTTTGACCCATTTGCTCTCCAGTCCGTTCACATAGAGTACACCGTCGCGAATCATCAGATGATCTCCGGGAACCGCAACCACACGCTTCACATAATAGTGTGCATTCTCATTGCCGTTTGGGAGAAAAACGATCACATCTCCTCTTTTTGGAGTGGACAACAAATACCGAAAACGATCCACATAGACAGACTGTCCGTTCAGCAAATCGGGATGCATGGAATCACCCACCACTTGAATTTTCATTCCAAAGAAAAGAGTTGCCACAACACCGACAAATACAGAGATCAATATGCCCGCAGACCAGCTGAAGATCTCTTTTACCAGGGAAGTATTCATTCTCTTTTTCTTTTGATAAAAGGTCAAGCCCTTTCTTTTTGCCATAAATTCTTCCTCACAACCATGATACATTTCAGTATAACACATTTTTCGTAAATAGAAAAGGACAACTACAAAAGTAATTGTCCTTTTCGCAAGCTTCTTGTGAATTCAATCAAAGCAAATTATCTGACGAGCTCTTTCACCTTTGCCTTCTTACCAACGCGGTCTCTCAGGTAGTTCAGCTTAGCACGTCTTACTTTACCCTTTCTGATTACTTCTACCTTTTCAACATTAGGAGAGTGTAAAGGCCAGGTTTTCTCAACACCAACACCATTAG
>JAEDMI010000322.1 GCA_016303085.1 Acetatifactor sp. | reverse complement strand
TTGAAGTTACGAATTCATCTCTCTTTGATGCGAACAAAAGACCGTATGTCTTATTCCAGAGCAAACAAATCAAATTCAGCACAGATTGTGTTAGGCAGTTCGGGAAGGACAACAAAGTTGAGCTGCTGATCCATCCAGGATTGCGGAAGCTCGCTGTTCGTCGTGCCTCTAAGGATTCTCGCCAGTTCGTACAGTGGTCAAGACCTGATGATGGAAAATACTACGTCAAAGAGATCCCGTGTTCTGCTTTTGGCGAAACGCTGTTTGAATTGCTTGGCTGGGAAACAGCTTATAAGTTTAAGGCTTATGGCAGTCTCCTTGAAAGCGATGGAGATTCGGTATTCTTATTTGATTTAAGCGAACCTGCGATTTTCATCCAGTCCTATCTTATGACGGGGACAGACGCTCCCGGCAGTGGCAACAGCGGTCTTTCTCCTCTTTCCGTATCGGGAAAACGCATTCGGGCAGTTCCCAAGAAATTGGCTGACAGATTCGGCAGCGACTTTTATTCTCACAGGCTTACCGCATCTTCATTGGAATTGCAAAGCGAAGACGCATGGAAGCTTTGGCTGGAAGGGCAGCTTTTTGAAACCAGCGAGAAGCTGCATGTCACCAAATTTGATGAGATGCAGCGCTTCATCAACGAGCAATTAAGCGCTTCAAAACAGTTGGAAGGAGCGGCCTGCAATGCATGAACAATCCAAGATTCCGACGGTTCGGAATCTTGATGGTGTATATTACCGTGTGGTTCGTGATGGCAATCACGTCAGCCGATGCTTTTCTGACCTATCGGAATCTGAACAGGATATGATTATGGAAAAGTATGACGCAGAGCAGCTCAGGCGGCTTTGCCGCTGCCTCTGCATCAGCCTGCGCCAAATCGGAGATGCACTGGATCTTGTCGGAGATGAATGAAAGGAGAACAGAATGGAAACAGAAAATCAGAGTTCTTTTATCCTCCCAATGCCGCAGGATTTCCCGTCTGGCATTGCCGATGAGGATACCGTTATTCCCTTCATAGAGGATACGGTCACGCCAATGACCATTGATGCATCAGCCCCGGGCGATGTGATCGAACTTAGTGACGACTTCGATTTTGATGGGTATCAGGTGGTTCGTAGGGAGTTCTTCGCTCATACTTTCGAGCCGTCTATCACCTTCAACAATTACAAAGTTTATGTCAATACTGCTTGCTTGAACAAGTTTCCCCATGCAGACTGTGTCCAACTCTTGATCAATCGAGAGTCGCACATTCTTGCGCTACGCCCTTGCGCCGAGTCAGAGCGAGACGCATTCGCGTGGTGCAACACATCTGGTGGAAAACGGAAACCTCGACAGGTAACGGGCAAGTTCTTTTTTGCAAAGCTTTTTGAGCTGATGGACTGGAATATCGATTACCGGTACAAGCTGCTTGGGAAAGTCATCCATGCCAATGACGAGTATCTGATTGCTTTCGATTTGAATGCTTCAGAGATATATCAACGTATCGCAAAGGACGGAGGCAAGCCCAAGACGGCTCGCACACCGGTTTTCCCTGCCGGGTGGAAGGATCAGTTCGGTTTGCCCTATCATGAACACCAGAAGTCTCTGCAAATCAATATCTTTGATGGATACGCGATTTATGGAATCAAGGATAACACAGTATCCTCAATAGCATCTGGGGAGGCTGCTACACCGATTCCGGGCACACATCGACCAGAAGTACCTGTACAGGAGGAGATCAAAAATGGATAGTGCAGATAACAGCGCAATCATGACCATCGATCTGAGTCGGGGTCGCTTTCGCGTACACAAATCCACTCTAAATAAAATGGGGAGACCGCAATATATTCAATTTCTGGTCAATCCAGAAGAAATGCTTATTGCAATACTTGGCTCAGACCGCCCACTTTCCGGAGGCACAGCCAACAACGTGCAGCAGTTTCAGCTGACAAAGCACTCCGTTGAGTTTTACAGCAGTACGCTTATGTCAGCCTTAGTCGATATGATTGGTATTCTCGACTTTCGATATAGCTATCGTGTAAGCGGCGAGGTGGATGTTGCAAACAGAGTGGCCTATTTCTCTATGAAAACCTTAAAGAGAAATGAGAGGTGAACGTCTATCAATGGGTAAGGGGTTTGCAGTATTGGAGGTCGATCCAGAATTCAAGGCACTCATTCGGCCTTTGCGGAAAGATGAATATCTTCAACTCGAAGTGAATCTTTCAATAGACGGCTGCCGGGATCCAATCATCACATGGAATAACATCATCATTGACGGTCACAACCGTTACGAGATATGCAACCGGCTTCACATCCCCTATGCCGTGCGAGAGATGCCATTCGAGAATCGGGAACGGGCCATTGTTTGGATTTGCAGCAACCAACTCGGCCGCCGAAATATCACAGAGGAAACCAGACGCTACCTCATTGGCAAACAATATGAACTTGAGAAAGTTGCACGCAAGCATCCACCAAATATCAACGGTTTCAATCAATATAAGCGCAGAGACAGGAGCGAGCGCGGAGAGACCTTTCGACGTACAGCCCAGAAATTTAGCTCTCAATACAATGTATCCACTGGAGCCGTGCAGAAGTATGCGGTCTTCAGTAAGGCATTAGATGCTGTAGGGCGGTCAGATCCTGAACTTCCCGGTAA
>JAEDMI010000321.1 GCA_016303085.1 Acetatifactor sp. | reverse complement strand
AGCCCTGTGGGGCAGCAAGGTATCTCCGGCCACCATCAGTGAGTTGAACAAGAAATGATGTCGCGGCTGGTGAAGTGAGCTCCGGCCTCTTCGTTGTAAGACTCAGAGAACCGCTGAACCAGATTTTCAAAGATATAGCCCATATCCACAGTGGAAATACGATTCGGGCTCATGTCCAGATTCTCTGCGGCAAAATCCACAATAACCTGATAGAGAACACCGGATTCCACCATACGGTCAACCTGTGCCTGAAAGTTCATGCGGGCAAGAATCTGCTGGACATTCTCGGAAAAGCCGGCGAGATAGTCGTGGAAGTTATTCTCGATGTTCTCGGGGTCGGTGATAAGACTTTTGAATGTGAAACGGCTTGTGTTATAGAACTGGTAGCCAGAGGCCTCTTTCAAAAAGCCAACCTTCAGTTCGCCAAGATCACCGTATTCCTGATTCGCGGCCAACACAGCATCATGGGTGGGAATCAGGCAGTCATGAAAACGCTTGATCACGCACATAGGCAGGATGACAAGACCGTATTCGTGGGGCTTGAAGGCACCAAAAAGAGAATTGGCAGCATTCCAGATCAGATTGGCATTTTCCTGTGCACGGCGGCCAACCTCGTTGATTTTAACTTCACTGATACTCATATCTGTTTCCTCCATTCATGGTATCAAGGGCGGCAAGTACATCCGAGATCGGGACACCGCTCCAGTTTTGTAAATCGGCATCTGCGGAATAGAGTACGCGGGTTCTTAGTACTTCTGCCGAGAATGTGCGCATATTTGAAATATGATGTTCTAGCTCTTCGGTCAGCGTAAACATCTGCTCCGGGACAAGTTCTCTGTAATGAACATGGGCATCGATTTCTTCGTTGAGAAGATCCAGCCGCTCAATGGTTGTGGAAAGGCAAGCCTTGAAATCCGGGTTAAGGTCCGCAATCCACTCGCGCAGCTCCTCAAAGACCCACATCTCATCCCTGCGATTGATGAGCGCTCGCAAGTCATTGTAGTTTTTGTGCGGAGCAACAATAGCGGGACGTTCTTGGAACAGTCGTTCCAGATTTCCGCCGCGGAAGCCCAAATCAGATACCGGCTTCAAAACAAGGTCATCTTTGTCTCTCACCGTACACCATTTGATCTGGTCATGAGACAGCTCCTTTCTGTTTTGCTGATGAAAGCATAACACAGATTCGACCATATTACCACCATTTGCTTTACGAAATAGATCAATATATATATTATATAACCACCAGTTGCTTTACGATATCCAATATACATATTCGGAACAAACTACTATCATTCGATTGTAAGGTAAATCCATCCCTGCGCCAACTGAAAACCGAAGCCGGCCGGATTTCAGGTGCCCTAATGGTGGAACATCTACAAACTTTTGACTAAGGAGGATTCGTTGTGGAAGTAAATGAATCCAGAATCAGATACCTCGAGGCGATACAACGAGTTATAGATCGCCTATCGAACACGTCTTTCATCTTGAAAGGCTGGGCCGTTTCTCTGGTAGCAGGTCTAATGGCACTGGCAGCCAGCGGCACAAATCAAGGGTATGTGCTGATTGCATACATACCCATCGCAGTCTTTTGGTTCCTGGATGCGTATTTTCTGATGATGGAACGCCAGTACCGCAACCTGTTCAAAGAGAATACGGATTTGTCGCAGGAACTGGAGTTTTTCTCCATCAAACGCCAAAAGGGCAGCATAGACCTATGCGCCCGCGCGTTTTTTTCAATCACAATGCTGCTGACATACATCCCGTTAATTGCGGCAACAATTATTTTCATGTTTTTGTAGGAGGTTATGACATCCACGTCAACTTGACTTAAGGGTCATATATGAGCAGGTGACCACCAGTTATCCGCTGGTGGTCACCTGTTTTTCAGTCCAAAGGTTTATATTCCGTGACAGTTTTCAGATACATCTCCGGATCACCGTTGCGGATTAGATCGGCATACCCAACAGGCTCGTTGTTGATCAGATAATCCAACTCCGACCGCTCATACATATTCCGAGCCACTTCGTTCTCCACAGCGGTGCAATCTATGGAGCACAAACTCCCATCTGAGAAACGAAGCTCCACGCAACCGGTATCCATATTGAACGCACAGCTTAGTAGTTTTTTCATGAGTATATCCTCCTGTTTTTAGTGGTGGTTTGAAGCCTTGACAGGCTCTATTGAAGTCCGTATAATAATTTTACAATTAAAGACTGCTAAGACATCACGCAGGCGCTTGCAAAGCGGCTGCGTTTTCTCATCTCAGCACCGATTTTTCGGTAAAACCAAATATTGAAGGAGGAGCCCAATGTCCGACCGGAGCAAATTCGACATTGAGCTGCCGCAGTCGATCATCGATTCCTTTGCAAGACATTTGGTTTCGGAAATCCGAGCCTATTACGACAGTGAGGAAGGCCAGGCGGGATTCGAGGAATGGCTGAAGCAGCAGGAAGACAGCCAAGACGCCTAAGACGACAAAAAGAGGGTCAAGGTTTTTATAACCTTGACCCTCTTTTTCTGTTTTGACATCAGAATCGAACCTCTACGGCGAAACCGCTTTTGAAAAGGCAGGTGTTCGTCCAATGTCCATGTGGTGGACTCGAAGGGATTCGAACCCTCGACCTCTCGGATGCGAACCGAACGCT
>JAEDMI010000038.1 GCA_016303085.1 Acetatifactor sp. | reverse complement strand
GTGACGGAGGTTTATCTGTCTATTCTTCGGAGTATCGGCAGGGTGCAAATCAGTATGGTATTGAATATGCTGGCATTCGGACTGAATGTTATCTTAAACGCAGTGTTTATTTTCGGCTTGTTCGGGGCACCAAAGCTGGGCGTATTGGGAGTGGCCATTGCTACGGCGGTTTCCCGTGTGGCGGAGCTGATTGCATGTATTGTTGTTTCGCTTTGCAGTAAGGAAATCAGATTGAATCCCATGTATATGTTTATCCGCAACAAGGTGTTGCTTGGGGATTTTATCCGACTTTCCCTTCCGGCGCTTGCAAATGATGTTGTCTGGGGAACCGCTTTTTCCATGTACTCTGTTATCATGGGCCATCTGGGCAATGATGCCGTGGCGGCAAATTCCATTGTGGTTGTAGTGCGGAATTTCGGAACGACCTTTTGTTTTGCCATTGCCAGCGGCAGCAGTATCCTGCTGGGGAATATCATTGGGGAAAACCGCATGGAGGATGCCAGGGTATGTGCGAAAAAGGCAATGAAGCTGACGGTTATCAGCGGGGCACTGGGTGGCATCATTATCCTGTGTGCAACGCCCTTTGTATTGCGTTTTGCCGATTTGTCGGATGCCGCTATGCATTATTTGAAATACATGCTGTTGATAAACTCCTACTATGTGATGGGAGTGGCTGTGAATACTACCCTGATTGCCGGGGTGTTCCGGGCAGGAGGAGACAGCAGATTCGGTTTTGTGTGCGATACCATAGATATGTGGTGTTATGCGGTGCCTCTGGGATTTTTGGCGGCATTTGTTCTGAAATTGCCGGTGATGTGGGTGTATTTCCTGCTCTGCACCGATGAATTTGTAAAGTGGCCATGGGTCATTCGGAGATACAAAAGTGAAAAGTGGCTGAACAATATTACGCGGGAAATTTTGACAGATAAAACGAAAAAGGAGAGAGAATTATGAAATTTCAGGCGACAGAGGATAAGGTAAAGGTGACAGGCAGAACACTGTTTGCGGAAGGAGTTCGGTATCTGGGGTATTCCGGCAGCAGTGCCAGCTTTACCTTTGTGGGGAAAAAGGCGGTTGCAGAGATTTGGAGTGATGCGGATGCCTGGGGAGAGGAATTGAAGGGACGAATTGCCGTATATGTGAATAACGGTGAGGAGCCGGTAAAGCGTATTTGCCTGGATAAGCCGGAAGGCATTTACACGCTTTATGAGAGCGATACGGAAGAGCAGGTAACCGTCAAAATCATGAAATATTCCGAGGCGGCATTCGGTAAGTGCGGAATCCGGTATATTGAGATTGATACAGATAAGCTCTGTCCGCCGCCTACAGCCTGCGAACGGAAAATGGAAATTATCGGAGATTCTATCACCTGCGGCTACGGCGTGGAAGCGGAAAATGAGTTGCAGCCCTTTCACACTGCTACGGAAAATCCCACCAAATCCTACTCTCTCCTGACAGCAAAGGATTTGGGTGCGGAGGTGAATCTGGTGTCCTGGAGCGGAAACGGTATTGTTTCGGGCTATGTGGAGGAGACGGCGACAGAACCCTCTGATAAATGGCTGATGCCGGAGGTTTATCGGTACACGGATATTTCAGGCTCCGAAAAACTTTTCGGAGAGGATGAGAGCAGGTGGGAGAAATGGGATTTTTCCCGGTTCGTGCCGGACATTATTCTGATTAATCTGGGGACCAACGATTGCAGCTGGTGTAAGGATATACAGGAGAGAAAGAACGATTACAGAGACCGATACGTGGAATTTTTGAAATATATCAGAGAGAACAATCCCGGGGCTGAAATTCTCTGTATGCTGGGCACCATGGATCAGCGGGTATTGAAAGAGCTGGAAGAGGCAGTGAAAATCTTTAAAACGACTCAGAAGGATGAAAAGGTGCATTTCCTCTCTCTGCCGCCCCAGAACCCGGAGGACGGCTATGGCGCAGACTGGCATCCCTGTGAGTTCACTCAGAAAAGAACCGCAGAACTGGTGGTGCGGGAGATTAAAAGCATCATGAATTGGAGATAAGCGAAACATGCTGATATACTTGATGAGGCACGGAGAGACAGACTGGAATAAAGCCGGACGTTTTCAGGGACAACAGGATGTTCCCTTAAATGAAAACGGAATTGAGCTGGCGGTAAAAACAGCAGAAGGGCTAAAGAATGTCAATTTTGATGCGGCGTTCAGCTCGCCCTTGCAACGGGCGCTGGTGACTGCCCGGACTGTTATCGGCAGCAGAAACATAGAGGTGCAGACAGACGAGAGACTGAGAGAGCTTTGTTTTGGACCCAGTGAAGGAGAATGTTCGGATACGGCGAAGAGCAATCCCATGCATCCCATGTACTCATTTCTCTTCAAACCGGACTGTTATGCACCTACCGATGGGGCGGAATCCCTTGACCATGCCCGGAAAAGGGCGGAGGAATTTTTGAGAGAGAAAATTTTTCCTTTGGAGGGGAAATGTGAGAATGTGCTGATTGTGGCGCACGGTGCACTGAACAGATGCATTTTAAACAGTCTTGCATCTATCCCGGACAGAGACTTCTGGGAGATTGCCTTGCCGAATTGCGCCGTTTCCATTCTTGCGCTGGAAAACGGAAAGCTAAAAATTATCGAGAAGAGCAGGGTGTACTACGATAAACCCGTAAACGGAAGGCTATAGTCCGGTTCTCGGATGACCTCTAAACAGGTATGACGGAAAGGAACGTTATGACACAAATTTTTGATACCCATGCCCATTATGACGATGAGGCATTCGACGGGGACAGGGAGGAATTGCTGAAATCCCTGCCGGAACACGGCATTGCGAAGGTGGTGAATGTAGGAGCAAGCCCGGCGTCCTGCCGGCGCACGATTGACCTGATGAACCGCTATGAATATATTTACGGAGCTATCGGAATACACCCTAACGAGACAGGGGAATTGACAGAGGAGTCTTTTGAATGGTTGCGACAGCAGTGTCAGTTGGAGAAATGCGTGGCAGTGGGAGAAATCGGGCTGGATTACTACTGGGATGAACCGGAACGTGAAGTTCAAAAGGAGTGGTTCGTCCGTCAGCTGAATCTGGCAAGGGATATAAAGAAACCGGTGGTAATTCATTCCAGAGATGCGGCAAAGGATACGGTTGACATCATGACGGCGGAAAAGGCGGGAGAAATCGGAGGTGTCATTCATTGCTACTCTTATACAAAGGAGACGGCAAAAATCTTCCTGGATATGGGGTTCTTCATTGGCATCGGCGGAGTACTTACCTTCAAAAATGCCAGGAAGCTGAAAGAAGCTGTGGAGTATATTCCCTTAGAACGTATTGTCCTTGAAACGGATTGTCCCTATCTGGCACCGGAGCCTAACCGGGGGAAGAGAAACAGTTCCCTGAATATTCCGTATGTCATCTCGGTTTTGGCGGAACTTAAGGGCGTGGATGAGGAGACCGTGAGGCAGGCGGCGTGGGAGAATGCCCATGAACTGTACGGTTTACCAAAATAAATAGCGGAGGAAGGAGAAAGCGATAATGTTTGTGAAAAATGAAGAGTGTAAAATAACTCCCTGTGAGCCGGGAGTGACAAGAAAGGTTATGAGCTACTGTGATGAACTGATGATGTGCGAGATTACCTTTGAGAAGGGAGCGGTGGGGAATACCCACAGCCATCCTCACCTTCAGATTACGTATATTGCAGAAGGAGTTTTCGAGTTCACCATCGACGGTGAGACTCAGGTGGTGAAAAAGGGTGACAGTGTGCTCATGCCCTCCGACTCCGTTCACGGAGTCAGGTGTTTGGAAGCCGGCAAGCTGGTGGATGTGTTCAGCCCTATGAGAGAGACGTTTGTTTAGTATAGTATAGCTGTATGGAGGAGACTGCATTATGGGTGGAAGCAATACAAAAACTTTTTTTATCGCAGACCTGCATTTTGGCGATGAGCGTATTATTTCATATGAGAACCGTCCCTTTGCATCGGCGGAGGAGATGGACAGACAGATGATTGCCAACTGGAACAGCGTTGTAGAGGATGGGGATACCGTGTTTGTGCTGGGAGATTTCTCCTGCTACGGTGAAGATAAGGACAGAGAAATTCTGGCTTCCCTGCATGGCAGAAAGACTTTGATTTTGGGGAATCATGACAGGCACAGAGATTGTGAGCAGTGGCGGAATCTGGGATTTTCGGAGTGTGTGGAATGGCCTGTGCTGTACAGGGAATTTTTTATTCTGTCCCATGAACCGGTGTATCTGAATGCAAATATGCCCTATGCCAATTTTTACGGGCATGTACATAATAACCCTTCCTATAAGAGTGTCTCGGGGCAGAGTTTTTGCGTCAGTGCGGAGAGAATCGGGTACACCCCGGTGACGTTTGAGGAAATCTGCGAAAGATGCCGGGAGGAAGAGAAAAGTCATGATATGTTCGGAATGGAGGAAACATGAGAAAGCTAATCAACGGAACGGGAATTGATTTGGGAGTCTGCTACTATCCGGAGCATTGGGATAAAGCTCTTTGGGCGGAGGATTTGGACAGGATGCTTGCAGTGGGCTTGAAGACAGTCCGTATAGCTGAGTTTGCCTGGAGCCTGATAGAGCCCCGGGAGGGCGAGTATACCTATGATTTCTTCGACAGTTTTCTGGATTTGGCGGAAGAAAAGGGAATGCAGGTTATTTTCTGCACACCTACAGCTACGCCTCCCGCCTGGCTGACGGAAAAGTATCCTGAGGTTTTGAATGCGGATATTGATGGAAATCTGTATCGTCACGGCTCCAGGAGGCATTACAATTACAATTCTCCCGTGTATCGGGAGAAGACCGGAAACATTGTGGAGAAATCCGCGTCTCATTACGCGAAGCATCCAGCCATCGTGGGCTGGCAATTGGACAATGAGTTCAACTGTGAAAATGACAGGTTTTATTCTGAGAGCGATACGGTGGCGTTCCGTAAATTCCTTCAGGAAAAGTACGGCACTCCGGAGGAACTGAATAAGGCATGGGGAACCGTATTTTGGAATCAGACTTACACGGGATGGGATGAGGTTTATGTGCCGAGAAAGACCAACAATAATTCCGTGAACCCCCACGAGGTGCTGGATTATTATCGGTTTATCTCGGACAGCGTAAACAGCTATGCAAAACTGCAGGCGGACATTATCAGAAAGTACAAGAAACCGGAGGACTTTATCACCACCAACGGTATGTTTGCCAACATTGACTATCAGCGCATGGAGCGGGAAAGCCTGGATGTGCTGATGTATGACTCCTACCCTGATTTCGGCTATGAGCTGGACAGCTATCGTTCCGACGACCCCATGAAGGACAGATGGTGGAGTCGCAATCTTGCAGAAGTGCGCGCGGTATCGCCGAATTTTGGCATAATGGAGCAACAGAGCGGTGCAAACGGATGGAACACACGGATGGAGGCACCTACTCCCAGACCCGGACAGATTACCCTCTGGACTATGCAAAGTATTGCCCACGGCGCAGACTATGTCAGCTATTTTCGCTGGCGGACCTGTACCTTCGGCACAGAGATTTACTGGCATGGCATATTGGACTACTCCGGCAGGGAAAACAGAAGGCTCAGGGAGATTGCCGAAATCAATGAGAAAGTGCAGCTCATCCGGGAACTTGCAGGGTCAAAGTATATAGCGAAAGTCGGTATTTTGAAGGATTATGACAATATCTGGGATGCTCAGCTTGACAGATGGCACAGCAGAGTGGATTCTGTCAGCCAGAATGCGCTTTTCGTGACATTGCAGCAGACTCATACGCCCTTTGACTATGTTTATTTGGAAAAGATTGCTTCGGCGGATGACCTGCGGCAGTATGAGGTGCTGTTTTATCCCCATGCATGCATTCTGACTGAGGAGCGAATGGCAATTCTGGAGCGGTATGTAGCAGAGGGTGGCAAGCTGGTCATGGGCTGCAGAACAGGCTATAAAGAAAAACACGGAAAATGTGTCATGGATTATCTGCCGGGACTTGCCGCAAAGGTGACAGGGACAGATATTCCCGAGTATTCTTTCGTGGCGCCGGATGACGGACACGTGATGGTTGAATGGGACGGTGATACATTTGAAGCCGCAGTATTCAATGACCTGCTTGCTCCTTCGGGAGACCGTGCGGAGGTTCTGGCTACCTACACCTCCAGCTATTATGCGGGGACCCCGGCATTGATATGCAATCACTTTGGCAAAGGGGAAGCATATTATTTTGGCGGGGCATTTGCGGAGGATACTGTGCGGATATTCCTGAATAAGCTGGGAGTGTCGGAGCCTTTCGGGGATTTGCTCAGGCTTCCTGAGAGCTGCGAACTGGCAGTGCGGGAGAAGGAGGGTAGGAGGTATTTGTTTGTCTTGAATTATTCGGCGGAGCAGACAGAGATTACCTTGAACAAAAGTCTTTCCAATCTCTTGAGTGAAAAGAGGGAAGAAGGAAAGATTACGATTGAGAAGTATGGGGTCAGGGTATATAAAATGCAGTAAACGCAACATGTTTTTGTCGTTGACATAATTACCATCGGCACCATTTTCAAAAGGAGAAGCAAAAAATGTATGATATGAAACCATATCTGGAAACCATTGAAAAAGTAATTGCGGAAGGCCCGTATCAGGACAATTGGGAATCTCTGTCCGTCTATCAGGTACCGGAGTGGTATCGGAGAGCAAAATTCGGTATTTTTATCCACTGGGGTATTTACAGTGTGCCGGCATTTGGAAATGAATGGTATTCCCGCAATATGTATGTGAAGGACTCGCCGGAATATAAGCACCACATCGAGACCTACGGAAAGCACACGGAATTTGGCTACAAGGATTTCATTCCCATGTTTGCGGCAGAGAAGTTTAATGCGGCGGAATGGGCGGAACTGTTTCAGGCGGCAGGAGCAAAGTATGTGGTTCCCGTAGCGGAACATCACGACGGATTCCAGATGTACAGAAGCGAGATTTCTCACTGGAATGCCTATGAAATGGGACCACATAAGGATGTTTTGGGTGAATTGTCGAAAAGCTGCCGTGACCGGGGAATGGAGATAGGCGCATCCTCTCATCGCGTGGAACACTGGTTCTTCATGGGGCACGGCAAGGAATTTGACAGTGACATTCACGAACCGCTGGAAAGGGGAGATTTTTACTGGCCTTCCATGCCGGAGAGAAATCATCATGATTTATACAGCGAGCCCATGCCCTCGGAGGAGTTCCTTCAGGACTGGCTGGTACGCACCTGTGAAATTGTGGACAGATATCGCCCCAAGATTGTCTATTTTGACTGGTGGATACAGCACAGCGCCGTAAAACCTTATCTGATGAAATTTGCTGCATACTATTATAACCGGGCTGCGGAGTGGGGAAGTGACGCGGTCATCAACTATAAACATGATGCCTTTTTATTCGGAACTGCTGTGCCGGATGTGGAGCGTGGTCAGTTTGCGGATGTCAAGCCGTATTTCTGGCAGACGGATACGGCAGTAGCGTTGAATTCCTGGGGATATACAAAAAACAACCGGTACAGACAGGCATCGGAAATCATCTGTGATTTGGTGGATATCGTCAGCAAGAACGGATGTCTGCTTCTGAATATAGGACCTAAGCCGGACGGGACGATTCCGGAGGAAGATAAGAATCTGCTCCTGGAGATTGGTAAGTGGTTAGCAACAAACGGAGAAGCAATTTACAATACACAGGTTTGGAGAAAATACGGGGAAGGTCCTACACAGATTGTGGAGGGACAATTCTCTGACGGCATTAAGAAGAATTTTACTTCTCAGGATTTCCGTTTTACTACCGGCAGTGGTTATCTGTATGTTACGGCACTGAAATGCAGTGAGGACGGAAAGTATTGTATCACCTCCCTGGGAGAGCAGGATGCGTCCAGACAGGCAAATTTCCATGGTATCATCAAGGATATAGAGGTGCTGGGATATGACAAAAAGCCGACCTGGAACAGAACTGAGGAGGGGCTTCTGCTGGAAACGGAAATGAGAAGCGATAAACCTGTGGTATTTAAGTTGAGGATAGAATGATGGGAACTGCGGAATTGATTTCCCTTCAGCTGAGAATGTTTTTGATTATGCTGACAGGGCTGTTTTTTCGGAGAAAGAATATCATATCTCAGGAGGGAAAGAAGAATCTGACGGATTTGGTGATTTATCTGATTCTGCCCTGTAATATCGTAAAATCCTTCATGATAGAGTTTGACAGTAGTACACTTCTGAATTTCGGGTGGATTTTGTTGATTTCCGTGTTGATTCAGGTGTTTTGTGCCATACTGGCAAAGATTCTTTACCGCAGGACAGAGGAAGGACACAGACCCGTTCTCATGTATGCAACTGTGGCATCCAACTCCGGTTTTTTGGGAAATCCCGTGGCGGAGGGTGTATTTGGAAGTATGGGACTGGCGCTGGCATCTGTGTATCTGATTCCACAGAGAATTGTCATGTGGTCTGCCGGAGTGTCCTATTTTACCAAGGGAAGGGACAGGAAAGCAATCGTAAAGAGAGTGCTGACACATCCCTGTATTATCGCGGTTTTCCTGGGTATGATTCTGATGCTGACACAAGTGTCATTGCCTGCGTTTTTGGATGCGGCGTTGAAAGATATAGGGAATTGCAATACTGCCATGTCCATGCTGGTTATCGGAACCATTCTGGCAGATGTGAAGCCAAGGGAGATGCTGGATAAGTCTATTTTTCTGTTTTCGGGGCTTCGTCTGGTGCTGATTCCGCTTGTGGTCTATGTCGGGTGTCTTGCTTTTCGGGTTGACGGACTTGTGACAGGAGTGTCGGTTCTCTTGGCAGCCATGCCTGCTGCCAGCACCACGGCAATTCTGGCAGCCAAGTATGACGGGGATGCGGTCTATGCCAGCAAGTGCGTTGTCCTGACTACAGTAATGTCCCTGATTGCCACACCGCTGTGGAGCATGCTGTTATTGAAGGGGATTTAGCAGTTCTGCTTTATCTTTGTTATGCGTTATATATGTATAAAATCCCGAGTATATTCAAATAAAAATGTATAAAACAGTGTATTAAGTTCATAAAAATACATTTTTGCTTGCATAAAGCGGTACGAAGTGATAGAATACAGTTTATTCCTTTTAGAAAAAGCCGTGGGGGAAAAAGAATATGCTGTCTACAATCAATTTTTGTATTATTGCCGCAATCGTTATTTATCTGCTTTTGATGCTGGCTATCGGATTTTTGTTTAGCAAAGGAAATGCGGACAGTAAGGATTTCTATCTGGGTGGAAGAAAGATGGGTCCTTTCATTACAGCCATGAGTGCTGAAGCAAGTGATATGTCAAGCTGGCTATTGATGGGACTGCCCGGTGTGGCTTATCTGAGCGGTGTCTGTGATGCTGCATGGACTGCCATCGGTCTTGGTATCGGTACATATTTGAACTGGCTTTTGGTAGCCAGACGTCTTCGCCGGTATTCCAGCAATCTGGATGCGATTACGGTTCCGGACTTTTTCTCCAAACGTTATCATGATAAACGCAATATATTGAATGCAATTGCAGCGCTTGTGATTATTATTTTCTTTATTCCATATACTGCGTCGGGGTTTGCGGCCTGCGGTAAGCTGTTCAACAGCTTATTTGGGGTAAACTATATGACTGCTATGGTGGTATCCGCACTGATTATTGTGGGATATACCATTATGGGTGGTTTTAAAGCGGTATCTACTACCGATTTGATTCAAAGCTGTGTTATGACAATGGCGCTCTGTATCGTAATCGGTTTTGGAGTTGCTACTGCAGGCGGAGTCGGTGCAGTAATGGACAATGCAAAAGCGCTACCCGGTTACTTGAGCATGAATGCCACATACAATGCAGTTGAAGGTACATCCTCATCGTATGGGATTATTACAATTATTTCTACCATGGCGTGGGGACTTGGATATTTCGGTATGCCCCATATCCTGCTTCGCTTTATGGCGATTGAAGACGAGAAGAAGCTGGTTCTTTCCCGGCGTGTGGCAACTGTCTGGGTATTTTTTGCAATGGCGGCTGCCATCTTTATCGGCATTGTAGGACTTGGTATGACAAAGGCAGGGGCTTTAGAGACATTACAGGGAAGTGCAAGCGAGACAGTTATTGTAAAGATAGCCGGTTTGATTAGTTCAAACGGTATCCTTGCTGCGATAGTAGCAGGGGTAATTTTGGCAGGAATCATGGCAGCTACCATGTCTACCGCAGACAGTCAGATGTTGGCAGCGGCATCCAGTGTGTCCCAGAATATCCTGCAGGACTTCTTTCATATCAAAATGAGCGGCAAAAAGAGCCTGACCATCGCAAGAGGCACCATTTTGGTGATCAGTGTGATTGCAATTTTCCTGGCAAAGGATCCGGAAAGCAGTGTATTTTCCATTGTTTCCTTTGCTTGGGCCGGGTTCGGGGGCGCTTTCGGAGCGGTAATGCTTTGTGCGCTGTTCTGGAAACGCAGTAATATGCAGGGTGCTTTGGCAGGAATGATTGCCGGCGGAGTAACGGTATTTTTGTGGAAGTATCTGGTACGGCCTCTGGGAGGGGTCTGGAATATATACGAGCTGCTTCCTGCCTTTCTGGTATCGTTGGCAGCAGTGGTTGTTGTAAGCCTCCTGACCGGGAAACCGGAGGAAGAAATTGAGAAGGAATTTGAAGCTGCAAAGTAAGCTTTGAGTTGACAGAAAGCTCCTTACGGAAGTAAGGGGCTTTTTTTGATGTATTGAGACGTTTTGTAAGCTTCGTTTTTAAGAATCGTATTTTGTATGGTTAATACGGTAATTTATTCTTGAACTTGACCCTGCTTTTGGGAGAGAGTAAAATAGGGTAGGCAGGAGGCTTGGTACAGAAATGAAAACAGCGGCAGATTTACAGACTTTACTTCGGCAGATAGACCACAAGGGCTATCCCGCCTATAAAGATACGAAAGGAAAATATCAGTTTCAGCAATATATACTGTCCATTGACCATGTGCAGGGCGATCCCTTTGCTTCTCCTTCCAAGGTCAGTATTCTTGTGCCCGGCAGGGTGGCGGGCTTTGACAGGATGTGCTATGAGAGTGCGGTGAGAAAAATTGCTTTTCAGGATTATCTGTTGAGGCGTATGGCAGCCAAAATAAAGGATTATTCCTTCAAAGCAAAAGGCTCCGGCAAGAGCGGGCTTTTGGGCATCAGTCATCCGGGTCAGGAGATACTGGAGAGAAGCGCATGTACCGTAGATACGGCGACAGGGGATATTGTTGTCCGTATGGAAATCGGATTCCCTGCCAACGGACGGACCATCAATGCGGGAGAACTGGGAAAAATTCTGTTTGATTTTCTTCCCGTATGTGTGAGGCAGACGATTTTGTCTGCGTCCTGCCCCAAGGACAGTCTGGAAAAAGTATTGTTTCTGGCGGATGACCAGGAGTATATCAGGGAAGAGTTAATCAAGAGAGAGCTGGTGGCTTTTGTGGCAAACGGTGCCGTTTTGCCCAGAAAGTCCGGTGTATCCTCCCTGCCCATGAAAGATGCTGTCGCTTTTAAAGCGCCCGCTTCCATGGAAGTGACGCTTCAGCTGCCTCATTACGGAAAGCTGACAGGTATGGGAATCAAAAAGGGTGTAACATTGATTGTAGGCGGTGGCTATCACGGAAAGTCCACGCTGCTGGAGGCCCTGGAGTTGGGCGTGTACAATCATATCAGCGGGGATGGCAGAGAGTATGTGATTACCGATGCTACTGCCATGAAGTTGCGGGCGGAGGACGGCAGGAGTATTCAGAAGACGGATATTTCCATGTTCATCCGTAATCTGCCAAACGGCAGGGATACAAAGGCTTTTTACACGGAGGATGCCAGCGGAAGCACATCTCAGGCTGCAAATACCGTGGAGGCAATGGAGGCGGGAGCCGGGGTGTTTCTCATTGACGAGGATACCAGCGCCACAAACTTTATGATTCGAGATGAATTGATGCAGCGCGTGGTCAGCCGTGAGGTGGAGCCTATTATCCCCTTTATCGACAGGGTACGGGAACTGTATGAGGAATATGGCATTTCCACAATTCTGGTAGCGGGAAGCTGCGGCTCCTATTTTCATAAAGCGGACTGCATTTTACAGATGAACAGATATCAGCCCATGGAGATTACAGAGCTTGCAAAGAAGGAGGCGGAGAGCTTTCCCTATACGCTGGGGGCAGCGGAGAAAGCACAAAAACCTGATTTCAGCCGCGTGGTGAAGCGGGACGGGGCTTTTGCCGCAGATGACCGTATCAAGCTGCGCACCGACGGACTGGACGGTTTTTCTGTCAACCGCGAAGAGGTAGACCTGCGCTATGTGGAGCAGCTGGTGGATCCGGAGCAACTGACAACACTGTCATATATGTTGAAGTATATGAAACTGCATGACTTTGACGGAAGGAAGACTCTGGGAGAGGCGGTGGAAGCCGTCTGCTACAGAATCGAAGAGAAGGGATTCGGGGCATTTTTCGGGGGTGCCGGACACTCGGCGGAAGCCGGAGCCGGCGGAATGGTTCCCGGAAATCTTGCCATGCCCCGGAAGCAGGAGCTGTTCGCAGCCTTGAACCGATGCAGGGAATTGATTCGGATATTATGAGTAAATGCTATTGTTGGCAGACAGTCTGCAAAGAAGAGGGTGAACACTGCAAGTGCGGGTTTGTGGATGGATGATAATATGGGAGAAAAGCAACAATGAACGTTCATAACATGAATCAACAGGAGAAGATAGCGTATATGCTGAAGGAACCGGTACCCCATCTGGTGTGCCAGATGGCGGTGCCTACCATTATCAGTATGCTTGTCACATCCTTCTATAATATGGCGGATACCTTTTTTGTTGGTAAAATCAATACACAGGCCACAGCGGCGGTAGGTGTGGTGTTTTCGGTGATGGCACTGATTCAGGCCTGCGGGTTTTTCTTCGGTCACGGCTCAGGAAACTTTATCTCCCGAAAGCTGGGTGCGGGGGAGTTCGAGGAAGCAAACATAATGGCAGCCACCGGTTTTTTCTCGGCATTTCTTGTGGGAATTCTGCTGGGAGCCGCCGGGTTGATTTTTTTGACGCCATTAGCTAAAGTTTTAGGTTCAACGCCCACAATTCTTCCCTATACGAAGGATTATCTGCGGATTATTCTCATAGGCTGTCACTTTATCATGTCTTCCTTTGTGCTGAATAATCAGCTGCGTTTTCAGGGCAGCGCTTCCTATGCCATGGTTGGAATTGTATCGGGTGCAGTGTTGAATATTGTGTTGGACCCTATTTTGATTTTTGTTTTAGACCTGGGGGTGGCAGGTGCAGCACTGGCTACGGTCGCCAGTCAAGTCGTCAGCTTTTGTCTGCTTCTTCTCATGAGCAGACGGGGCGGAAATATACGGGCAAGATTCATCAACTTCAAGCCCTCCGTCTATTTGTATAAAGAGATGTTCAAGGGTGGAATTCCTTCTCTTTGCAGGCAGGGCTTGGCCAGCGCTGCTCAGATATGTTTAAACCGGGCTGCGGGAATTTATGGCGGAGACTTCAGCGATGCGGCGATTGCCGGAATGTCTATTGTCAGCAGGATTACCATGTTTGCAAATTCTGCCCTGATTGGTTTCGGGCAGGGCTTCCAGCCGGTCTGCGGTATGAATTATGGGGCGAAAAAATACGGCAGAGTAAGGGAAGCCTTTGCATTTTGCGTAAAATATGCCGCCGTATTTCTGGTGATTGTTTCCGCAGTGGGATTTGTTTTGGCAGAGCCTCTGGTGACTTTGTTCCGCAGGGAGGATATGGACGTTATCCGCATCGGAACACTGGCACTCCGGCTGCAGCTGATTGTATTTCCGTTGAATGCCTGGATTGTCATGTGCAATATGATGCTCCAGTCCATCGGCAAAGCCACAAAGGCATCTGTTGTGGCAGCGGCAAGGCAGGGCATTTTTTTCATTCCCCTGATTTTGATATTGCCCTGTTTCTTCGGACTTTTGGGCGTGCAGATGTGCCAGACCTGGGCGGATATCTGTACCCTGCTGCTGTCTGTACCTCTGGGGGTGGGAGTATTGCGGGAAATGAAGCAAATGGAGAGTAGCATAGATGTGTAAACAGAATGAAGAGAGGTAAAAGACCTATGAGTTTGAAAATAAACGGTTATTTATATGAGACGCATATGCACACCTCGGAAGGAAGTGCCTGTGCAAAAAATTCCGGGGCAGAGATGGCGAGAGTTTATGCGGTTGCGGGCTATACCGGAATTATTATTACAGACCACTTTTTTTACGGTAATACAGCAGTAGACAGGACGTTGCCCTGGAGTGAGTGGGTAGAGAGGTACTGTCTGGGGTATGAACATGCAAAGGAAGAAGGAGACAGACTGGGCTTGCAGGTGTTCTTCGGCTGGGAATCAGGCTACAGAGGAACAGAGTTTTTAGTCTATGGACCGGACAAGCAGTGGCTGCTGAAGCATCCTGAAATCAAGGATGCCACGGTGGAGGAACAATTTGCCCTGGTACATGAGGGAGGCGGCATTGTCTGCCATGCACATCCCTACAGGGAGGCATCCTATATCAGTGAAATCCGGCTTTTCCCGGAATATGTGGATGCGGTGGAGGGTGTGAATGCTTCTCATTCCAGTCATGCAAAGAGAAGCCTCAGACATCCTGAATACAACGAGCGGGCCATAGCTTATGCGAAGGAACATAATTTTCCCCTGACTGCAGGTTCCGACCAGCACAACACGGACATGGTTGGGGGTGGAATGGTATTTCCGCGAAGGCTGGCGGATATTCATGACTTTAACCGGGCTGTGCTGAACAGGGAAGCAGTGCAGCTTTTAGACGGTACAGAGGACTAAGCTGTCACTTCGTGGTGAATCTGTAATTCGTACAGTTTCTTATAAATTCCGTTCCGGGCCAACAGCTCCTGATGGGTGCCCCGCTCACGGATTTTTCCTTTATGCATTACCATAATGCAGTCGGCATGCTGAATGGTGGAAAGCCTGTGGGCTACCATGATGGTGGTGCGGTTTTTCATCAGTTTTTCCAGAGCTTCCTGAATCAACAGTTCGGTTTCTGTGTCGATGTTGGCGGTGGCTTCATCCATCACC